>JABDGA010000022.1 GCA_013286285.1 Alphaproteobacteria bacterium
GGGGAAACGCCGCCGCCGCAATGGGCAGGCCTGAAATTTTTTAATGTCTACGGGCCAAACGAATACCATAAGGCAGAGCAGCGTAGCGTGGTGGCTACGAAATTCTCGGATGCGTATGCGAAGAAGCCGGTGACGCTTTTCAAATCCATGCATCCGGACTATAAGGACGGCGGGCAGGTGCGTGATTTTGTTTATGTAAAGGATTGCGTGAACGTGGTGCTGTGGCTGCTCGATAACCCTAAAGTGTCCGGCATTTACAATGTCGGCACTGGCAAGGCGAGAAGTTTTGATGATCTGGCGCGCGCGTTGTTTGCTGCGCTTGGGACGGAACCGAAGATTCAGTATGTCGATATGCCGGAAATACTGGGTGATAAATACCAGTATTTCACCGAGGCGAAAGTCGATCGCCTCCGCAGGGCGGGATATAATGTTGGGTTCACGTCGCTGGAAGATGGTATCCGTGACTATGTGCAGGGCTATCTGCTGAAAAAAGATCCGTATTTTTAGAAATCAATCAATAATTAATGAAACTTAAAATATACTAAATCAGTATACCAAATATAGAGGAATGTTTATGATTACCAGGCAAATAGCAAGTAATATTGTCAACGCTCTTAAATTTGAAGGAAATAGAAGTTATAATTTCTTTATACCTCCAAGAGAAGATAAGGTAAGTTTTGACGGTTCATCGAACGATTTGCCACAACTTGAAAAAGTGGCTGAAGAAATTAGAAAGATAAAAGGGACTGAGGTGGTTCTGGAATCTAATCAATTCAAATTTACGGTGCCTATTGATACGAATCCTATACTTGTTATTGAGGCATTTAAATTATTTATTGACAAAGACCGTGCCCCAGATCGGCTGAGCGTCTCTCTGCATTACTTAGCCAATCTTCTTCCAACCAGGCAATAAGATTCTAGATGCCAGCTTTCGCTGGCATGACAAGGGACTCTAAATCATGCTCGTGTATCCACATATATCGCCGGTGGCGCTGCAGTTAGGCCCGCTTGCCATACGTTGGTATGCGCTGGCCTATCTTGTTGGTGTGCTTTCTGGCTGGTGGCTGGTAGGTTATTTGAATAAAAAACGTCATCCGCCGATCTTAAGCAAGGAGGCGTACGATGACATCATGGCCTGGGCAATTACCGGGATTATACTGGGCGGCAGGGCAGGGTATGTGCTGTTTTACCGGCCTGACTATTACCTGGAGCATCCGGAAGAAATCCTGATGGTCTGGCATGGCGGCATGTCATTTCACGGCGGGCTTATCGGCACTATCCTCGCATTGCTTCTGTTTGCGCGCAAATATGGCATCGGCTTTCTAAATATTATGGATTTGCTGGCGCCTGCCGCGCCTATCGGGCTGTTTCTTGGGCGGATGGCCAATTTTGTCAACGGAGAGCTCTATGGCCGGGTGACCGCCAGCCCGCTCGGCATGGTATTTCCCGATGGCGGCGAGCTGCCGCGCTATCCCAGCCAGCTTTTGGAGGCGGGGTTGGAAGGCATGGCGCTATTTATTGTTTTGCTCATTCTTGCCACCCGCACCCGCGCACTGGAACGCACCGGCTTGTTAAGCGGCTTGTTCCTTATTGGTTACAGTCTTGCCCGTATCACCGTCGAATTTTTCCGTGAGCCGGATGCCTTTATTTCATTCCTTCCCCCCTTCATCACCATGGGCCAGTTGCTTTCTTTGCCTATGGCAATAACTGGCTGTTTTCTAGTATTTTTATCCTGTCATCGTTCTGCCGATTGATGTTGTGAATTAAGTCTTAAATATTAATAATTTCTAATATTATCATAAACAATTCATAATTATACGCTTAAGATCAGAAACAGAGTGAGATATAATTGCGGTATAACCCTTATTGAATTGGCTTTATGAAAAACTGCATTCCATTTCCGTATCCCGTACATTTTTTATACATTATCCTTTGTCCTGTGTTGCTGGGACTTGCTGCGCCGGCGTCTGCCGATAACAATGCCGTAATGCTGCAGGGTATCGGCGGCATGTGTTTAGATATTCCGGGTGCGGATTTCCATGCCGGCGCGCATGTGCAACTGTGGCCGTGCAATAGCACTATAGCCCAGCAATGGATCTATAATCCGCAGGATAATACCATTCAGGTCAATGGTTGGTGCCTGGATATTCCGGGGGGAAATAATGCTAAAGGCACTCAGGTGCAAATATGGAAATGTAACGGCGGCACTAACCAGCAATGGATGATGGGTGATGGTAACGCAATGGTGCAGACCATGGACGGCAGCAATATGGTACTGGATGCACCCAATCCTCACCATTTCGCGGCTTTGCCGCAGGGAACACTGATACAGCTCTGGCCTACGCACGCAGGAACGAACCAGAAATGGGAACAGGTTGCCGTTTCCTCTACAGAAGCTATTCCGCCTGCTTCACCCTCTTCCCCTTCTGATGGACCTGTTACCGGCATAGGTGCAACGCCTGTGGGCCAGAACGGGGAATGGACCATGATCTTTAATGACGAATTTGACGGCACAACCCTGGATGTGGCTAAATGGACGCCCGGCTGGGGCAAATCCGGCATTACCGGGCCGGTCAATGACGGGGAAACGGCGTGTTACGATTCGAATCTGGTTACCTTGCCCGGAGATGGTTCCCTGCATCTTGCCTTGCAAGCACGGCAAAGCACCTGCAAAGGAACACATCCTTATACGGGAGCATTGGTGGATACAAATTCCCACTTTCAATATACTTATGGGTATATCGAATTCCGCGCTTATCTTCCCGCGGCTTCGAACGGTAAGGTCGCAAACTGGCCTGCAACCTGGACTGACGGGCAGAGCTGGCCGACGAATGGGGAAAACGACACAATGGAAGGCTTGGGAGGGCAGGCCTGCTATCATTTCCACTCCCCTCAGGGAGGACCCGGCGATTGTGCAGGGGATGACTTTACTGGCTGGCATATCTTTGCCTCCGATTGGGAGCCTGGCAGCGTAACTTATTATTATGATGGTAAGAGGGTAGGGCAGATTACGCAGGGCATCACTTCCGCGCCCCAATATATCATTCTGGACTATACCACTAGCTCCGGCAACCCTACCGCGCCTGCGGAAATGCTGGTGGACTATGTACGCGTCTGGCAGAAAAAGTAATCATTGCATCTCTTATCGCTGCAGAATAGCCTGAAGGCGTTTGTACCCTATGGCATTGAAAGAAGAGTTAGCGGAGCATATCAGGGCGCAAGGTCCCATCACCATCGCCGAATATATGGAGCGATGCGTTTCCCATTACTATGCGACACGTGACCCGTTCGGTGCGGGCGGAGATTTCACGACTGCCCCGGAAATAAGCCAGATATTCGGGGAACTCATTGGTGCATGGATAGAGGACCGCTGGCAGCATATCAGCGGGGCGCAGGCGGTTTTATGCGAGCTGGGGCCGGGGCGTGGCACGCTGATGAAAGATATTTTGCGCGTTACCCGCAATTCCGGCCTGCATGAAAGCGCGGATGTAGTGCTGGTGGAGGCCAGCCCGGCGTTGCGCGAATTGCAGAAGCGCACGCTGGCTTATGCCCATACACGCATACGCTGGCAGGAAACGCTTATGAACTTGCCGCCGCTGCCGCTGTTTCTGATCGCCAATGAGTTTTTTGACGCGCTGCCGGTGCACCAGTATCTCGAAAAGGAAGAAAAAAAAGTCGGGCTGATCATGAACCAACTGGCGTTTCTGCCGGACGGCAAGGTGGTGCGCGAAGCCTCGCCCGCATGCATTGCCGTCATGACGCAGATCGCGGCGCATATTCAAACCCATGGCGGCGCGGCGCTCATCATTGATTACGGTTATGACGACGCCGTGCAGGGCGACAGCGTGCAGGCAGTGAAAGCACATCAGTTTATCCATCCGCTCGATGCGCCGGGTGAATCGGATATTACCGCGCATGTGGATTTTGCGGCATTGAAAGACGTCGCTGCTTCGGTGGGCGCGTATGTATGGGGCGTGGCGAAGCAGGGGAATTTTCTGAATGCGCTTGGTGCGCAGGTCCGACTTCTGGCACTAGGCAAGCATGCTTCGCCGGAGCAGGGCGCGTCTCTACGATCCGGCTTGGAACGGCTTGTATCGTATGAGCAAATGGGTGGACTATTTAAAGTAATGGCGGTAACATCCACGCCAGATGTGCCATCTGGATTCGATTGATTGTGAATAAAACGTATGGAGTTCGTCACCCCGCGCTTAAAGCGCGGGATCTCTGGCTATATTAGT
This sequence comes from Alphaproteobacteria bacterium, assembly GCA_013286285.1. GTDB lineage: Bacteria > Pseudomonadota > Alphaproteobacteria > Rickettsiales > JABCZZ01 > JABCZZ01. The sequence goes on from JABDGA010000022.1 coordinate 4,239, forward strand.
ACAAGATACGGCGATTAAAGCGCGGTATGACGAGAACGGGGGAAATAACGTGAATAAAATATATAAAGACGCGAAAGCGGCGCTCGACGGATTGCTGTTTGATGGCATGACCGTGATGTCCGGTGGGTTCGGGCTGTGCGGCATACCAGAGCATTGTATCCTTGCGCTCCGTGACGCAGGCGTGAAAGGCCTGACGGTTATCAGTAATAATTGCGGCGTGGATGATTTTGGCCTCGGCATTTTGCTGCAGACCCGGCAGATCCAGAAGATGGTTTCTTCCTATGTCGGTGAAAATAAAACCTTTGAAAAGCAATTCCTTTCGGGGGAACTGCAGCTGGAATTTAATCCGCAGGGGACACTGGCCGAGCGCATCCGTGCGGGCGGTATGGGCATCCCGGCCTTTTACACCAAGACTGGTTATGGCACCGTCGTTGCGGAAGGCAAGGAGACACGCGAATTTAACGGTGAGCATTACGTCATGGAGCAGGGACTACGGGCGGACATCGCCATCGTCAAGGCATGGAAGGCGGATGCATCCGGAAATCTTATCTACCGCAAGACCGCGCGCAATTTCAATCCCTTGATGGCGGCGGCAGGCAAGGTAACCGTTGCCGAGGTGGAAGTACTGGTGAAAGACGGCGAGCTGGATCCGGATACTATCCATACGCCGGGAATTTTCGTGCAGCGCCTGTTTGCCGGCAGCCATTTCGAGAAACGGATTGAGAATAGGACAATCAGGGGCTAGGTTCTAGGGACTAGGTGCTAGAAGATTTTTGTTCTGTACCTCGCTTTCTAGAACCCAGAACCTAGCACCTAGCACCTAGAACCTAGAACCTTAGGAGATTTTTTATGTGGACACGCGATGATATGTGCCGCAGGGCGGCGAAAGAGCTTCATGACGGAGCGTATGTGAATTTAGGGATTGGGATGCCGACGCTGGTCGCCAATTTCATACCTGAAGGCATGCATGTGACGCTGCAAAGCGAGAACGGTATGCTCGGCATGGGGCCGTTTCCCACCGAGGCGCAGGTCGATCCGGATTTAATTAATGCGGGCAAGCAGACGGTGACCGAACTGCCGGACAGCAGCTATTTTGACAGCGCCACCTCGTTCGGCATGATTCGCGGCGGCCATATTGATTTAAGCATCCTGGGCGCATTGCAAGTGTCGGAAAGCGGCGATCTGGCTAACTGGATGGTGCCGGGAAAGATGGTAAAAGGCATGGGCGGGGCGATGGATCTGGTGGCGGGTGTCAAAAAAATCCTTATCCTCATGGAGCATAACGCCAAAGACGGCAGCGCCAAGCTCGTGAAAAAATGCAGCCTGCCGCTGACCGGCGTCGGCGTGGTGGATATGATCATTACGGAACTTGGCGTATTCGTCGTGGAAAACGGCACGTTGAAACTGATCGAGCGTGCCACAGGCGTGAGTGCTGAGGATATCCGCAAACGCACCGAGGCTGAATTTATCGGGTAATGGAACAGCAGAACAATAGAGTAAGAAGGGTTATGACGAATACATTTGAGTATAATTTTGAGTACGCCGTGCATCGTTTCGCGCCGCTGGCGCTCAGCCAGCTTAGGAATGTATATGAAGGAGAGCAGGGCGATAAAAAAGCGATAGAGGCTTTAAAAGACAGGAATGCAGGCGAAGAAGCGCGCTGCAAAGTGGTAAAACGATGGCTGCAGAACTATAGCGTATTCCAGGGTATTTCCGATGCAGACCGGATGCTCTTTACTGCCGCCATCGTGAAATGGGCGGACTCGCGCATTTTGCAGACGGATTTGAATGTGGAAGGGATTATTACTGCGCACAAGAGCTTGTGCAGTGCATTACAGGAGATACAAAACCGCAAATTCACGTCTATGGCGTCAAAGGCCCTGTGGTTATGTTATCCCAAAAGTGTGCCGATGTATGATAGTTTTGTAGATCACTCGCTGCTGGTCATCAGCAAACTGGAGAACATCTATCCTATCCCTGACAGAAAGTCGGAATACCATCAGTTTGTCCATATATGGCAGGTCTTGTACGGGCGATACAGCGATGCGTTGGCGATATATGAATCTGTCTACCCTTACCGTGTGCGGATATTTGATAAAATTCTCTGGCTGATAGGCGACAGGCGTTATGTGCAACGGGTCGATCCCTCACAGCCCGATAGCGATTAATAAGCTATGAGACAGGAAACGGCGCTTCTGCAGTGGTATATCGATGCAGGCGTAGACGAAGCATCGGATGACCAGCCGCGTAATTATTTTGCCGCTGATGTTACGGTATGTCCTCACCCTAATTTCCCTCACCCTACCCCTCTCCCGCAAGCGGGAGAGGGAAACTTTGAACAAAGTACAAAGCGGGTGAGGGAAAAGGATACTTTCCCCCTTGTCTCCGCCATGCTGCCGGTCAGTGCTTCCCTTGCTTCCCATATCGCCGAAGCGCGGAAACTTGCCGATGCGGCGGTGACGCTAGCGGATTTGGAAACCGCCGTGTGCGGATTTGATGGGTGCGCCATCAAGAAAATGGCGACCAACACGGTGTTTGCCGATGGTAATCCGCAATCGCGCCTGATGCTGATCGGGGAAGCGCCTGGGGCCGACGAGGATATACGCGGCATTCCGTTCTGCGGCGTCAGCGGGAAGCTGCTAGACAAGATGCTGCTGGCCATCGGTTACGACCGCACGAATTTTTATATCACCAATACGCTTTTCTGGCGACCTCCCGGGAACCGGTCCCCCAGCAGCGACGAACTGGCGCTCTGCCGTCCCTTCGTGGAAAAACATGTGGCGCTTATCGATCCGGAGCTGTTGGTGCTGGTCGGCGGGGTGGCGGCGAAATCGCTCCTGGGCACCGAGCAGGGCATCACGCGCATGCGTGGAAAAGAATATACGTACCGCACGCCTTATAAGGACAAGGAATATAAAGTGGCGGTCATTTACCACCCCTCCTACCTGCTGCGCCAGCCTGCCGGCAAGCGTGTTACCTGGCAGGATTTGCTGGCGATAAGGAGAGTTTTATCAAGTGTATAGATGCCAAACCTTTGCTATCCGGGGCTTCTTTGAGTATTATCCCGTGGGGGAAGGGCAGTTGGTAGCTGTGCAGTCGGGCCATTCACATTTTGTCCCTGTGTTTCTAAGCCTTCGCCATTGGAACGTTGCTGTTCTCTCGCCGTCTCTAGGGCTTTTTCCAGTGACCTATCCATTTGCATCAAGTCGTACGTACTAAATATCGCACCCTGAAACCCTCGAATATGGGCTTGTTTCTGTTTCTTAAATTCGTGTCTGTCCTGTTTAGCATGCACGCCTGCCATAATCATATCTGGTGCAAGTGTTACAATCGGCTTAACAAGATCGGTAACAGCGAACCCACTGGCAATTTTAAGCCCCAGATCCGCCAACGGTTCGAAAGGTCTTTTGGCTATATCTGTGACCTTTTCCCAGAAAAGCCTTGCTCCTTTTTGCTGCCATTTTTCAGGCTGATAATTAGGAATGACTCCATCGATTTGGACGTGCGGATCCGTCACTTTGTCACGATGAATCACGATATTTTTTTCTCTCGGAGAACGCCGAGATACCTTGAGATCCTGATCGTCATTGGTGTTTTTATCTCTTCCAAGCGACTTTATCATTTCCCTTGGCGGTTCGCGCATTGCCTGTATAGCGGCAGAGTTATGTACGAGCGTGGAATGGCGTTTTGTTGGTGGTAATTGCTCACCATCTACTGTGATTAACATATCATGGAGCGCAATACTTGCCTCCTCCCACTCTTCCTGCATCCCTTCAGGGAAGGTATAGCCAGAATCTATTAACCTCTTGAGTGATGTTTTATCTCTTGGCAATTTTACCCCGTATTTTTCCTCCAGATACTCCACATAAAGGGATTCGGTGTACCGGGCGAGGGTGCGGCTATCAAATTCGCTGACATTCGTTATTTCTACAACCCATCCTTGCGGGCAAGGCCGTGGTTCTGGGGCTGGGTGCCCTTCCGGGCTATAGGGAATATATTCGCTGCCTGGATCTATGCGCTGCAGCCTCTCTCGCAGTGCTTCTTCTTTTTCCGGGCTAAGTTGTTCCGTGGGGCTATAGGGAATATACTCCTGATCGGGATTGGTCCGCCGCGGTTCTTTTATCTTATGCTGGGCAATCTTATCTTCTGGGTCGTCTAAAAGGCACTGCATCATGCTGTGAAAACGTATCGCATCTTCTTCTGTCTCCAACACAAATTGCATGCTGCGCGTGACTACCGTCTTTGGGGTCTTCGCATTCTCTTCTGGTCTTGGATGTACATCCCACGCATGAAGCGCGATGACTTTATTGCCAATATCAAATATTTGCTTGCCAATATGTTCTCCTTTGGAGGTGAAGCCCGATGCACTCTCAAACGATTCGGTAATCTCTTCCCGGACTTTTTTGTATTTTCTGTCCAGAGTACATTCATCTAGAAAATCCTTTTCATTTCCTGGATCGGGCGGCATTGTGCTCGTATAGTAACCTCCCTTTGCCAAGGCGGATAGTAACGCAGGATACCTCTCCATATTTTCTTCGAGCTGAGCACGTTCTGCATCATTTTTGGCTTCGGCTAGGGCTTGTTTATAGGTCTTGTCATTAGCATAAATATCCAGGTTGCATGCACTTTCCTTCATGAAGATGTCGGCTTGCGCTTCTCTTATCTCTGCCGGAATTTGCGTATCCGAAGCTGCCGTATGCGGATCGGTTTCACGGTCGAATATGCCGTTATCTATCAGCTGTTGACGAAATGACGTCAGGGCTTCCTCCTCCTCCGGAGTCAGCTTAACTCTCTGCTCCACCAGTTCTTCTAATCTCTCTATTTGTGCGGAAAGATCTACCATCATACCCTCACTTATTATCTATTATAGTGAGTATGATAACACAGAGTTGTTACGTAATTATGACAATCTGCACTATGGCGCAAAACCGCCTTTTACGAAGGGGGAGAGGACAAAATATCCCCAAAATTTCTATGTATAGTGGTACAGCATGGCAGGATCTGCCAGTGATAAGGAAGGGATTGGAGGGAAAGGGACTAAAGGAAATTCTTATCCCTATCCCTATCATCCCTCGTTCCCTACTCCGCAAATAAATCCGTCGACAGATACCGCTCCGCCGAGGAGGCGGCGATGACGACGATGAGCTTGCCCTTCATTTCCGGGCGTTTGCCTACTTCGAGCGCGGCGGCGATGGTGGCGCCGGAGGAAATGCCCACCGGAATGCCTTCAAGCTTTGCGGTCTTGCGCGCGGTGGCGAAAGACGTCTCGTTGCCGATGGTCACGACTTCATCAATCAGATTACGTTCCAGAATGTCAGGTATGAATCCGGCACCGAGGCCCTGAATCTTATGCGGGCCGGGCTTGCCGCCGGAAAGCACGGGGCTGTCCTCCGGTTCCACCGCGATGATTTTAATCTCCGGTTTCTTTTGTTTTAAGATCTGCGCCACGCCTGTTACCGTGCCGCCGGTGCCGACGCCGGTGATGAATACATCCACCTTGCCGTGGGTATCATTCCAGACTTCCATGGCCGTGGTACGGCGGTGAATCTCCGGATTGGCCGGGTTCTTGAATTGCTGCACCATCAGCGCGTGCGGATTGTTGGCGACGATTTCTTCCGCGCGCTCGATAGCCCCGCGCATGCCCTTGGCGGCGGGGGTCAGCTCCAGCTCGGCACCCAGCATCTTAAGCATTTTGCGGCGCTCCAGTGACATGCTTTCCGGCATGGTAAGAATCAGGCGGTAGCCCTTGGCGGCGCAGACGAAGGCGAGCGCAATCCCGGTATTGCCCGATGTGGCTTCCACCAATACGGAATCGGCCTTGAGCTTGCCGGAGGATTCGGCGGCTTCGACCATCGAAAGCGCAATGCGATCCTTGACTGAAGAAAGCGGATTGAAAAATTCGAGCTTCACGGCGATATCGGCCACCACGCCCGCTTCCTTTGCCAGGCGGTGCAGGCGCACCAGCGGCGTATTGCCTACAGTGTCCACGATATTATTATAAATCCGGCCACGTCCCGGTTCATCCAGTTTCGCCGGTTCGAATTTCAGGGCTGTTGCAGTCATAAAAACCTCCTTAAGAATTAAATAGTAAAATTCGTATCCTCATCCGCAGCCTTGCGGATATTGCGGGCGCTTGCCTGCTCGCACAAATCGCTGATGCTTACCTTATCCAGCTGGCCGATGATATGCTTCCGCAGATCTTTTATCACCGGCAGGATAATCTTATCACCGAGCGCCGTGGAGGTGGGAATGTCTTCCTCCTCGCCGACCGCGCGGCAAATATCGGCAAGGCTGATTCGGCGCTTTTCCCGCGCTAGCAGGTAGCCGCCATGCGGACCGCGCCCCCCCTTGAGGATGCCGCAGCGCACCAGTCGCTGCATAATCTGTTCCAGATAACGCGTCGGCATGCTCTGGCGGGTGGCGATCTCCTTGCTGCTGATGCGTGCCTGCGTGCCATTATAGGCGATATAAAGCACCGCTTCCATTGCGTAAAATGTCTTTTTCGGCAAGCCAATCATGCGGTTTTCTGGAGCTTCATTCCGGTGGAGCCAAACCCGCCTGTGCCGCGTTCGCTGTCTTCCAGCGTATCCACTGGATGCCATGCAGCGCGTGTATAGGGCGCGATGATCATCTGGGCGATGCGCATGCCGCGCGTGACCACGAATTTCTCGCTGCTGTGATTGATGAGAATTACCCCGATTTCGCCGCGATAGTCCGCGTCAATGGTGCCCGGAGCGTTGAGCACGGTCACGCCGTATTTAAGCGCAAGGCCTGAGCGTGGCCGCACCTGCGCCTCATAGCCTACGGGAAGGGCAATACTGATGCCGGTTTTAATCAGCGCATGCTTATGCGGCAGGATGATCACGTCTTCGGTGACTGCGGCAAGCAGATCCATTCCGGCGCTGTCGGCTGTAGCGTAGGAGGGCAGGGGCAGGTTGTGGGCGTGTGGTAATGTCTTAATCGCAATAGATGTCATACTATTATCCTTTTTTCTTGGTGATGATCTTCACGTTCTGTGATGTAAAGTGGGTGGTGATTTTTTTCACCAGCCTTTGTGCAAGTTCATCTTTGCTGATGGAATTCCATGCTTCGTTTGTTTGCTTCGTTATAAACTGCGCGCTGGTCATATCTTTGCCGAATATTTTTCCTTCCGAAACATCGTTAGCGATGATCCAGTCGCAGCCTTTGCTTTTAAGTTTCTGAAGCGCATTCTTTCTAACGGATTCGGTCTCTGCGGCAAACCCTATTACCAATTTCGGACGATTATTTTTCAAGGTGGAAAGCGTGTGCAGTATATCAGGATTGAGCACCAAATCCAGCTCCGGCGCACTGGTATTGGTATGTTTCTTCAGTTTCTCCCGGCAGGGCGATTTTATCCGCCAGTCGGACACGGCAGCGCAGCATACGGCAATATCTGCAGGTAATGAGGCTTTGCAGGCGGTCAGCATCTCCTGCGCGATTTCTACGCGGATAGTTTTAACATTTTCCGGCAGGGTCTCGGCAGTAGGCCCGGTGACGAGTGTGACCTTCGCGCCTGCCTGTTCAAGCGCCTTTGCAATGGCATTGCCCTGCTTGCCGGAAGAGCGGTTGCCGATAAAACGCACCGGATCGATCGGCTCAAACGTCGGACCGCTGGTCACCAGCGCGGAAAAACCCCGGAGCGGCTGATCGCCCACGAGAGCATGTACTATCCGATCCACGATGGTTTCAACGTCCGCCAGCCGTCCGCTGCCCACCTCGCCGCAGGCCAGATCGCCTGCTTCGGGTTCTATAATCCGAATATTATCCTTGCACAGCTGGGCGATATTTCTTTGCGTTGCCTTATGTTCCCACATGCGGCTGTTCATCGCCGGGGCGATGATGACCGGCTTGTCGGTGGCCAGCAAGGTGGCAGTTGCTAAATCATCGGCCATACCTACGGCCATTTTGGCAATCATATCGGCGCTGGCCGGAACCACCGCAATCAGATCATGTTCGCGCGAGAGGCGTATATGTCCCATTTCGGACTCATCCTTCAGGGAAAATAAGTCATTATATACCGGTCCGCCGGAGAGCGCCGCCAGCGAAAGCGGCGTGACAAATTCCGCGCCGCCTTTGGTCAGAATGGCAGTCACCCTGACGTTGTGCTCCCGCAGCTGACGGATGACATCCAGCGATTTATAAGCGGCAATGCTGCCGGTGATGATGACAAGAACCGATTTGCTCATAAAATAATGTAAAATTTGCTATTATACTAACTTATTTTGTAATATGCGCAAGGCATATCTTCACGATTCCAGTTGTGAATCGGGGAAAGGGTTGCAAGTAAAACCGCCATCTTCTATAGTTTCTCCCTATGATAGAACCCTCCATCCGCATCGTCGCCATGCCTAAAGACGCCAACCCGGACGGCGACGTGTTCGGCGGCTGGATTCTGAGCATGATGGATATTGCAGGCGCTATCCCGGCACGCAAGATCGCCAAGACTCGCGTGGTGACCGTGGCCATGGATAATGTCCAGTTCCACATGCCCATATTCATAGGCGATTGCTTAGAATGCTATTCCCATATCGAAAAAATCGGCACCACCAGCATCACGGTGCGGGTGGAGGCGTTTGTCGAGCGCCGGGAGAGCGAGGAAAAAATTAAAGTGACCGAAGGCAGGCTGGTCTATGTCGCCATCGACAAGGATCGCAGGAAAGTGCCGATACCGAAATAGTACGTGATTACGTGGCGCGATTACCACGCACCACGCTGCCATAAAAAACTATGGAACATCAAATTTCTATTTTCCCGGTAGACAAGGCGCTGCGTGAAGCAGTGGACGGGTGGCTGTCGTTTCTGGCGGATAATAAGGCGTTTTCTGAACATACGATTACAGCATATAATATTGATATCCGCCATTTCCTTGCATTCTTCAGCCAACATACCGGTGGTGAGGTCACCAAAGCAGTGCTGAAGGATCTAACGCTGCGCGACTTTCGCAGTTGGCTGGCGGCGCGACATGCGGAAAAATTCACCGCTTCTTCGACTGCGCGTGCCTTGTCGGTGGTGCGCGGGTTTTACCGTTATTTGCAAAAGCAGAGCGGCATGGATAATCCGGCAATATTTCATGTCCGTACGCCGAAACTGCCGAAAGCTTTGCCCAAAGCCCTACCGGAAGCACAGGCGCTGGGTTCGCTGGATTCCATCGGCAGCGAGCATAAGGAGCCGTGGGTACAGTTGCGTGATGTGGCGGTGTTGACGCTTATTTATGGCTGTGGGTTGCGCATCAGTGAGGCGCTGGCGCTTATCCCTTCTGGTATTCCGGCAGGCGCTGCTACCATTACGATTCGGGGCAAGGGTAACAAAGAACGCCTGGTGCCGGTATTGCCGCAAGTGCACGCGGCAATTGAGGAGTATAAAAAGGTCTGTCCCCATGCGCTTGCCAAGGATGAAGCGTTATTCCGCGGCCAGCGTGGCGGGGAGCTAAGACCGGAGATACTGCAAAAGGAAATTCGCTTACTTCGGGTGAACTTAGGGCTACCAGACTCCGCTACCCCGCATGCCTTCCGCCACAGTTTCGCCACCCATCTTTTATCCGCTGGCGGTGATCTGCGAGCGATTCAGGAATTGCTGGGGCATGCTGATCTCTCCACCACCCAGCGTTATACCAAAGTGGATCACGCGAGGCTGCTCAGCGCCTACCACAAGGCGCATCCAAGGGCGGGGGCGGAGTGAATGCCAATTCAGCGGGCCTGAACGTCTGGGGCTCTGGAGATTGCTTCTTGCATTTTGGGAGACACAAGTTGCGATGCAGGAGGTATTGTTAGTGCAGTTGGGCTTGCAACCACTAAAGCGCCAGGATGTAATTTGTCCCAAAGAGCGATCAATGCCTCGTATTCATGCGGATGAGCGAAACGCGGCTGTGCCCAACGGCTGTCCTTTCCCTTTTCTTCTTCTTTCTCTTTATCTAGCCGCGGATATTCCAAAGTACCTGCAGCGGGTCTCATCGTAGCAATGGCTTCCGATAGCCGTATGATTGTACCTCCGCTAATTTCGCCATGCGTTGCCTCCTTAATGGCTGCGCTGTATTCCGGATCTGCGGTGTAGTCCACCCATTGGCGGATTAACTTATTTTGTTCCGAGGATAATGTAAACGCATACAAGTTATTGATAGTAGGATTTTCTTTTTTTCGGGTATCGAGGGAATGAGCCACTTCAAGTTCTATAAGCTCTGTTCTATTGATATCCAGTACGCTCACTGCTTCTCGGGAACCGATTCTTGCTTTCAGATTGGGACCGGGAGGAATCGGTTGGCCTTTATCATCCACAAACCATACAATTTCTTCTTTTGTTTCCCGAGCAGCTCCTTCTTGTGGCTGCTCACGTTTCAGATCTTCCTCCTCCTTGAGGCTGATATATCCTCCGGCACCTCCAAAAAGCGGTGCATAATCATGACCGCTTGGGACTCTTTTCATCAGAAGAATGTAAGGGTCTTTTTTATCCTCTGCTGTTTCGTTTGCCAGTATGATGAATGCGCCTACATTAGAGGTTGCTCTCTTTCTTTCCTTTCTCTCTCCAGTTTCTTCATTCTTCTCGCCCGTATCGGCATAGTGCCATAGCGATGGAGTGGCAGTTGCTGAACTATGTGCCTGTTTTCGTATAAATTCTATCCTCTCGCGTATATGGCTTGGTATTGTTCCATGCTCTCGCAGGAGTATAGCTTCAAACGCCTCAAAATTATCCGGATTCGCAAGACGCTTGGGGCGTTGAGGATCGGGTAGTTTAATCGCCTCTTCGTCTGGCGAGTAAATGATTTGCGGATTTGCTGGCGGATAATCAGGATTCTGGTTTTCTGCCACGGCTGGAAGCATCGTTTCCACAATTTCGGAGACTGGCCAGATAAGCGCCCCTGCTGTCCCTCCTGCATTATCACGCGCATTGCGTTTTGTAAGTTGGATAACGGCGTTTTTGTAGGCAGGATATTGCATTTTGGTAACCCAATCTTCCAGTAAATGCGTCTCGTCCGGAGTCAGAATAAGATCATAATGCTTGTTATAGTCAGGATGATAATCCGTCTGAGGGTATTTAGATTGCCTATAGTTCATGGCGGTTTTAACAGGCACTGGCATGAGCCTATTTTGATCTATATTCAACAGTGGAACCGCTTCTACTTCATGCAGATTGAAATCCTCATTCGCAGGGACAGGCATCCCAGTTGCTCTATAGACCAATGTCTTTACTTCGCGCTCTAAATTGCTGATGGCGCAATCTTTGATTCCTTGGTTCTTGGCCACCATTTCATCCAGGAGGCCAAATCCTCCTGGGCTGTTATACATAATCGCATTATCCTGCGTGCTGGGTTGCATTCTTTTCAGAAGAAGCGCCCTGCGCTCTTCATCTCTTTCTTTGTATAACAAGACATTTACAAAAGCGGATAGATTGGCTGTTTGGTATTGGGGCGAATCATTGCTGTCAGGCATCAACTATCTCCAGATAAAGGTTGGAGATGGCATTATACTACCCAATTATTGCCATTTTATGACAATAAGACACTTAATTTGCACGTATTATATATCCCCCCATCTTCTAGATGTTTAAGGATTATGAATCCTAGAGATTTTGGTGCCTTCCAGGCTGACGCCCGCCATCAGGCCCTGTTGGTCGAAAATGAAGGCATAGGCATCGTCATTGAGCGTAGTGGAGGAAAGGTTCTTGGCCACGCCTTCATTCACCACTACCACGGTCGGGCCGACGCCGATTTCCCAACCATGCGTCTCATGGATATAGTGCATTGCCTTGTCGTTCATCAGAAATACTACATAGCCGTAGGATTGTGCGCCTGCCTGTAACCCCCATGAAGCGGTGATGGAATTGTAATAGCCGTCGACTTTTGATCCCTCTTTCAGTTCACCTTCTCCATACGCGCCGCCAAATACAAGCCCCGCTTTGACAATGTTCGGAAAAATAAGTATCGCTTTGGCTTTCTTGGCGATATTGGCTGCGATGGGGCGTGTCGAAGTAAGAGTATTCAAGGCTTGGTCAGCATCGCTGTTTAAGTCCTGGGGTGTCTTTGCGCTTGCTGTCTGCCACATGCCGCTGGACAAGGTGACAAAACTTCCGATAACAAGCGTTAATAAAAATATATGCAGCTTTTTCATAATACTCTCCATGGTTTTAAATTACATTATCAGGATTTAATCAGCGGAAAGATATAAATACCGTATTATAAAGCTCCTATAATATTTTTTTCCATAAAGATCCAAAAAACTATAGTAATTTCACTGGCCATAGGGAATTTTTATTACTATGAGGAGGCATATATTAACATGGTTTAAAATGTAAACAGGAGAATAGAATGATTTACGTTGCGGTTATTTTTGGCCTTGCGATCATGGCTATTATGGTATGAAGTGAGCCCTATACTGGCACGGTCAATAGAGGAACTTCAGGATGCTTGACATAAAAGCAGTGCGTAATACCCCGGACCTCATTAAGCGCGGGATTGCTGAACGGGGAATCCAGGGCGTAAACGTGGATGAACTACTCGCGCTGGATCAGCTTGCCCGCAATTTACAGCTTCAGTATGACAATGCCCGCTCCGCACAGCGCAAGGCCACGCCGGAAGAAGGCAGGGTGCTGAAAGCAGAGATGAATGAGGCGGATCAGAAACTGGGGGAAGTACGCCAGAAACTGAAAGAGCTGATGCTGCGAGTGCCGAATTTCATGGCGGAAGATACCCCCGGCGGCCTGGATGATAATGCCAATCTTGAGCTGGCAGTGTACGGTAAAAAGCCGGAGTTCAGTTTCACGCCGAAAGACCATGTGGAAATCGGTGAGAAATATGGTCTGGATATCGATGCGGGCACCAACGTCTCGGGGCGCGGTTTCCCTATTCTGCGCGGCGCGGTAGCGTTGCTGGAGCGCGCACTCATGCAGTTCACGCTGGATGAGGCGATGAAGCGCGGCTTTGAATATATGCAGGTTCCCGTGCTGGCCCGCCTTGAGATATTGCGCGGCATAGGCTTTTCTCCCAGGCGTGATGATGCGCAGACCGAGATATTCAACCTTGCAGACGACGATTTGTGCCTGACCGGAACGGCGGAAATCGCCTTGGTTGGGCATTTGGCCGATAAAACCCTAGACACTTCTTCCTTGCCGATAAAGCTGGTGGGGCAGACGCCATGCTTCCGCCGTGAAGGCGGCGCCAGCGGGCGGCGCGACCGGGGATTGTACCGGCAAAAGATGTTCAATAAAACGGAGCTGGTCGCGATCACGATGCCCGACAAGGCGGATGCGATGCTGGAAGAAATCCGCCAATTCGAGGTGGATATTTTCAATAAGCTCGGTATCTGTTTCCGTGTAGTGCGTGTCTGCGCGGGCGATATGGGGCTGCCGGCCTATAAGAAATACGATCTCGAAGGGCTGATGTATGGCCGCACTGCCGAGGGTGGCTGGGGATGGGGCGAGCTTACAAGCTGTAGCAACTGCACGGATTTCCAGTCTCGTCGCCTGAACATATATTATAAAGAAGGCAATGCCAAAGGGCGGGGGGAACTGGTCTATACGCTCAATGGCACCGGCATTACTACCCGCGCGCTCATTCCGCTCCTCGAACAATTCCAGCAAGAAGACGGCTCTGTCCGGATCCCGGAAGTGCTGCAGCCGTATATGGGCGGGCGCAAGCTGCTTTAAGAGTCTGTCTGGAAAGGTTACTATGCCTTTGCTGCAAACGGCATTTCCTGCGCTTCTGTGCTTCACGTACTCTCAATGTACGCTTGCGTCGATTCCATTACGATCTGGGGAGTTGCGATAATTTTATCCAGAAATTTTCCACCTGCTTTAACACCTCGATATATTCTTCCAGGCTGAACGGTTTGATAATATAAGAGTTAGCATATCTTAGAAAGACATCGGTAATATCCGCCTGGGCACTGGAGCTGGTAAAGACGATGACGGGAATATATTTGAGAGTGGGATCCTGTTTGACAATGCTTAAAAATTCCTTTCCATCCATGCGCGGCATATTCAGGTCAAGCAAGATCAGATCGGGGATAACGGCACCGGTAAATGCACCGCGCCGGAATAGAAAGTCCAGCGCTTCCACCCCGTCATGGGTGACGGACAGGTTGGCAGATAATTTCCCCCGCGCAAAGGCCTCCTCGGTTAATTCCACATCGCCATCATTATCCTCCACCAGTAATATTTCCGCGCGCCGCTCGAGCATGGAATCATTCCTTTCCTTGTTTTATCGTAAAGAAAAACGTCGTGCCTTCACCTGGTGCAGAATCAAACCAGATCTTGCCGTCATAAAATTCGATTAATTTTTTGCAGGTGCTGAGGCCTATTCCCGTGCCCGGATAATCTTCCTTCCGCTGGATGCGCTGGAATATGGCGAATACCTTGTCGTAAAATTTCATGTCGATGCCGATACCGTTATCGGCAATGGAAAATAGCCATTCGTTTCTTTTCTCTTCCGCCTGAATTTTTATTTCCGGTACTTTGGAGCCATCCTGAAATTTGAGCGCATTGCCAAGGATATTTTGAAACAATGCACGCATCAGCGTATCGGACGCTTTCAGCACCGGCAGATTCCCGCAGATAATCTGCGCATTTTTCTGCGCAATAAGTGTCTCAAATTCTCCCAGCACTTCTTTTATGAGCTTATTGCAATCCACATTCTCCAACTGCGGAGCTTCCCGGCCAATACGCGAAAAAGCCAGGATATCGGAGATCATCTTTTGCATATGGCGGGCATTGCTGGTGATGAAATTCAGGTATTTAGTGCCCTTTTCGTCCAGGACTGCCGCATATTTGTGGGCAAGCAGCTCCGCATAGCTGTTCATCATGCGTACCGGCTCCTGCATATCGTGTGAACAGATATAGGCAAACCGTTCCAGTTCCTCATTGGATTGCCGCAGTACCGCATTGAGCTTGAGAATTTGCTCGCGCTGCACGTAAATATCCAGATATACCTTTACCTTGCTCTTCAGGATTTCCGGATTGATGGGCTTGAAGATATAATCGACAGCCCCGATTTCCGCGGCTTGAGTAGCATATTTCTCTTCCTTGCTGATGGCGGTTACAAATATGATCGGCGTATTGAGCATGCCTTCATGTTCCTGCATCAGCTTGGCTGTCTCGAACCCATCCATTTCCGGCATTTGTACATCCAGCAGCACCAGCGCGAATTTATAGCGTAGCATGAGCGAGAGCGCCTCGTTGCCGGATGCGGCCTTAAAAATACCGGCATCCAGATGCTTCAGTATTCTTTCCGTAGCGAGGAGGTTTTCTTTCCGATCATCCACAATCAGGATGTTCGGACGCGTATCCGGATCCGTACCGTGTTCCTCGTCAAGCTTTTCAGCGGTGCTGGTTTGCATACAGTCCTCTTTCGTGTGATTGACTCAGTTGCACAAGCAGGGAAGCAAGCTGTTCCAGATGTACCATTTCGGCATCCGGCGTCAAGGCGAACGCTGCTTTAGGCATGGCAGGGGATTCCGCTGTTTCGGGATTTTGTATGATGGCCTTGCCGCCATATTTTCGGATGGTTGCCAGTCCTTGCGCGCCGTCCCGGTTAGCGCCGGTTAATACGACGCCTATCAGCGATGCCCTGAATACATCCGCCGCGCTTTCAAACAATACATCTACGGAAGGACAGCAATAATTCACCCTGCCATCCACGGACAGGCTAAATATTTTATCCGGTTCTATCAGCAGGTGATACCCTGCAGGCGCCAGATAGGCATGGCATGCCTGCAGGGGCTCCTTATCTTCTGCTTCCTTCACCGTTATATTGCTGAGCGTATTGAGGTACTCCGCAGTAAAACTGCCGGAATGCTCTCCGGTATGCTGCACGATGGCAAGCGGTAGTGGAAAAGACGCAGGCAGAGCGGGCAGAAACGTTTTAAGCGCCTGCAATCCGCCTGCGGATACCCCTATCACGACCGCGTCATAAGAGGCGCTACCCATGTATTATTCCGGATTTTCTGTAAATTCTCTGTTTTGAATCCACGGCGTCAAACAGAGATTTTATTGCTGTGAACTTCAGGCTTTCCTTGTTGCCAAGGCAGAGGAAGCCGCCGTGGCGCAGGCTATCGGTAAAAAGAGAAAGCACCTGATCCTGCAGCGTCTTGTCGAAATAGATAAGTACATTCCGGCAGCAGACCAGGTTCATCTCGCCGAAGACCCCGTCCGTCACCAGATTATGGTAAGAAAAGGTAATCCGTTCTTTCAGGTAGTCTTGAAATTTCACCCGTTCATAGCCTTCGCTGTAATAGCCGGAAAAATGGTTCTTCCCGCCTGCTTCGTGGTAGTTGGCGGCATAGGCGGCAATATTGCGCATGGAATAGACGCCTTTCTGCGCTATATCCAGCGAATGTTTGTTAAAATCGGTGGCATAAATGCGTGCGCGGGACAGAAATCCTTCTTCGTGCAGGAGGATTGCCATGGAGTATACTTCTTCTCCCGTGGCGCAGCCTGCATGCCATATTTTTACAAACGGGAAGGTTTTCAGAATCGGGATGACTTTTTCGCGCACTGCCTGGTAAAAAAGCGGATCGCGGAACATGGAGGTCACGGTCACGGACATGGTTTTCAGGAACTCGTCAAAGCACTGTTCGTCATGCAGGAGACCGTCTAGCAAACCGGTAAATCCGGAGAACTTGCCCTGTTCACAGGCACGTTCCAGCCGGCGTTTCAGCGAGGCATGAGAATAGTGACTGAAATCATATCCATAGTGGTTGCGGATACCTGTCAGCAGCTTTTCGATTTCTATTTTTTCCTTATCGCTTCCCTGCAGATCGGTAATCATCGCTTATGCTGCCATTTCCTGCTTGAACAGGCATACGCGTAATAATGTCAATAGCCGTTCCATGTCCACCGGCTTGGTCATATAGTCGTTCGCGCCCGCTTCCATGCATTTTTCCTGTTCCTGCGGCATGGCGCGTGCGGTCAACGCGATAATCGGCAAGGTACGGTATGCCTTCTGCGCACGAATCTCCCGCATGGCCTGGTAACCGTCCATTACCGGCATCATGATATCCATGATCACCAGCTCAATGGATTTATCCTCTTTAAGCTTTTCGAGCGCCATTTGCCCATTGTCGGCAATGACGATGTTCATGCCGTGTTTTTTTAGCAGCTTGGAGAGCGCGAACGTATTGCGCAGATCGTCATCCACCAGCAGGAGGGTTCTGCCCTGCAATACTTTATCCGGGTTATGCTGCATGCGGATAATATCCTGTTGGTCCCTGGATAAAGTGGATTCCACGCTGTGCAGAAACAGCGTCACTTCATCCAGCAAGCGTTCAGGCGATTTTGCGCCTTTGATGATAATGCTGCCGGTGTAATGGCTGAGTTGACGGTTTTCCTCCTCCGTCAGCTCTTTTGCCGTATAGATGATAACGGGCGGCAATTCCACATTACCTGCTTTCTTTTCCATTTTCTCCAGCCATGCAAAACCTGTCATGTCCGGCAGGCGTAAATCCAGAATCACACAATCGAAATGGGTATTGCCAAGTTGCTCCAGCGCGGCCTCGCCGGTGCTGGTAATCGTGATATGCATGTCTTTCTTTTTAAGCAATTTTTCAATGGCGATCTGGCTTTTTTTGTCGTCTTCCACCACCAGCACATGCTTTGCTTCCGACTGCAGCAGGGATTCTATTTTAGCGAATACGCCGTCAATTGCTTCTTTTTCCGCAGGCTTGCGCAGGTAACCGATAGCTCCTTTGCTCATGGGCAGTACGTTGCCTTCTTCTTCGCGGCCGCTGATGATATGCACCGGTATGTGGCGTGTCTTTAAATTGTTCTTAAGCTGTTCCAGCACCAGGAGGCCGTCAATGTCAGGCAAGCGGAGATCCAGGATGATGCCGGTTATTTTTTCTTCCGCCGCCAGCAGCAGCCCGGTTTTTCCATCACCCGCCGCAATGCATTTGTATCCGTGTTTATGCGCGATTTTCTGCAAAATCACCGCGAAACTCTTGTCGTCTTCAATTACCAGCAACACCTTGTCTTTCTC
>JABDGA010000023.1 GCA_013286285.1 Alphaproteobacteria bacterium
CGCTTCGTGCAGGCCGGGTGATTCCCCTCGGCATTGCCGCTCTTGCGTTTGCCTCCCCACCCTCGGCGGGAGCCAGAGTTGCATTGCGCAACTTTGAACCAACGAGGAGTGAAGACTATATGACAAAACTTTTTGCCCAGCCTTATGATATTACCGCTAACGGGTTCTTTTTTGAGACCACGGAAGAATACAACACAAAAGTAGCCCGTTTACGCAATAGTTCCGGCTGGCCGGTGGAAGAATTCGAGATACAGTTTATTGACGGCGATGAAATTGACTCCAGGCTGTTTGAAGCCCTGAGAGTCCATCAGGGCAACTTTCCTGCATACCTGGAAGCAGTGGAGGACTGGAGCGAGGACGACAAAATAAAAACCATCCTTGCCGTTGGTGAAGTGGGGTATAGTTTCACTTTAGGGGAGGACAGTCCCGACCAGTTCGATATTGACCTGTACGAAATCGACTCCCTGCGTGATCTGGCCATACTGTTCGTGGAAGAAGGCCTGTTCGGATATATCCCCGAGCGTATCCAGCATTACCTGGACTATGACGCCATAGCCCGTGACCTTGGCATGGACTACAGCGAGACCGCCATTAATAACACCCGGTATGTATACCGCTGTAGTTAATGCAGCCTTATTGCTGTACTCAATGCATTCAGCAGGAGGCAATTAGGATCAGGACTTTTTGACCGGGCCAATTGGGCTTGACAGGTTACCAGTCCATAGTCGATTATTTTTGCCAGGAGGAGTTTCACAATGACCATTACCATTACTGACTTTGAACAGCCGCCGGATGGCGGCAAAGGACTGGTGCGCGATATGCGCGTTCGTTGGGCGCTTGAAGAAGTAGGCCAACCTTACAATGTTCGTCTTCTTTCATTCAAAGCCATGAAAGAACCTACCCATCTTGCGATTCATCCTTTCGGTCAGATTCCGACCTATGAGGAAGGCGGCCTTGTCCTGTTCGAGACAGGGGCAATTGTGCTTCATATCGCTGAACGCCATGCGGGTCTATTGCCGGGGGATGTCAATGCCCGGGCGCGTGCGATCGCATGGATGTTTGCTGCGCTCAATACGATGGAACCGCCGATCTTTGAACTCTCAAACGCCAGACTGCTGTAGGGGGACAAGCCCTGGAACAAGGAACGCATGCCTATGGTCATGGATCGTGTTCGTGATCGGATGAAACAACTTTCCGCTTACCTAAACGATGCCGACTGGCTTGACGGTGCATTCAGTGCCGGTGATTTGATGATGGTATCGGTACTGCGCAGATTGAAAATATCCTGCATTCTGGATGAATATCCAATTCTGGCCGCCTATGTCGCTCGCGGTGAAGCGCGGTCCGCCTTCAAGCGGGCTTTCGATGATCAATTGGCCGTTTACACCGGCAAGCAACAGACCGGTTGAAGTTAGAGTATTTTCTTTTCTTTCAGCGATGAGAGCAGCCCGGCCAGCAGCAGGGGCGTCGCTTTCCGCCAGCAAGATCTTCACATGCCCTGTCTATTCTGTGTGCTCTTGTCTCCGGCTTCTTGGCAGACTCAATCCAGCATATCCACTCATTGCGTGCAAGGGGAGTGATATCCTTCCATGCGTCTAATGCTTCCGGGGTAGCAATAAGGGACTTTCGTAAATCTGGTGGCAGAGTGTGTACTACACCAGCGGCTATCTCTTTTTTGGCCATAGGTTCAGAACTTCATTTATGGTATTATTCTCTTCAGAGCAGCACAGTTTATCCGTTCTGTAAATCCATAAATAGTGGATTATGCTTCTAACTTATTGAACTTTCATCGATACTCAATCCCTGCTGTCATTTTCGCCGTTTCAAAATTTCCTTAAATTAAAACTCAGCCCCACTGGCTCTTGAAGTGCGCGCTTATATGTTGTATCCAACATAGGCACGGCCCATTCCCCCTTGGGCTGTGCAGGCTGGTGCGGCGCTTCAGAATGAAGATAGCCGTAGTAGCTTTAAGGTAAAAGTATCTGCGGCCATGCGTAATACCAGACTGTCCAGGGATGCTTTTAAATAAAATCATCTTTGGATCAGTAGCGGCGTAATGGCGATATATCACTTCAGCACACAGGCTATCAGCCGGGGACAAGGGCGCAGTATTGTCGCCTGCGCTGCCTATCGCGCCGGTGAGCTACTCTATGATGAGCGTTATCAAAAGACCCATGACTATACCGGCAAAGAGGGCGTAGCCCATGGGGAGATTCTGCTTCCTGCCGATGCCCCTGCCTTCATGCAGGATCGTGAGACCTTATGGAACCACGTGGAAGCCATCGAGAAACGTAAGGATGCGCGGCTGGCACGCGAGGTGCAGTTCTCCCTGCCGAAAGAACTGACCTTGGAACAGAACATCGCGTTAACCCGTGAGTTCGTGCAAAAGACCTTCGTTGATCACGGCATGGTGGCGGACTTCAGCATTCATGTGGATAAGGGCAAGGATGGTGCTGAACAGCCCCATGCCCATGTGCTGCTGACTACCCGCGAAGTAGGGGCGTCCGGTTTCGGATTGAAGAATCCGGACTGGAACCGGAAGGAAATGCTCCTGGCCTGGCGTGAGCAATGGGCGGATATCGCCAATCGTCATCTTGCCCTGCATGGACACGATTTACGGATTGATCACCGCAGCTATGCCGCCCAAGGGATCGAGCTGGAGCCGCAGCATAAGATCGGAACCGTTGCTGCCAGAGACCGTATGGCACGACTGGCAGACCACCAGCGCATTGCCAGAGAAAATGGCGAACGTATCTTTCGTGATCCGTCCATTGCCCTGGATGCGTTGACACGGCAGCAATCGACCTTCACCTGGCCGGATTTAGCCAGATTTGTGAACAGGCACAGCGAGGATGCGGAGCAGTTCAAACGGGTGTTCGGTAAGGTACAGGCATCCCCAGAACTGGTCTATTTAGGCAAGGATGGTAATGGCAAAGACAGATTAACTACCCGTGAGATGCTGGATATCGAAAGCGCCATGCTCAGGAATGCCAGTATATTGCATGAACAGAGACAACATGAAGTTAAAGGCTCGTCTCTCAATCGTGCCATAGGAAGCCGAAGCCTGTCTGACGAGCAGCAGAATGCCCTGCGCTATGTAGTAGCAGGTGAAGGACTCAAGTCTGTCGTCGGCTTTGCTGGTACGGGAAAGAGCTATATGCTGGGAGCCGCCAGGGAAGCCTGGGAGGAATCGGGCTACCGGGTGCGTGGGGTAACGCTTTCCGGTATAGCCGCCCAGAACCTGTTTCAAAGTTCCGGTATCGAGAGTGGTACGGTGGCAAGTCTGTTCCACCGCTGGGATAACAATAGAGATGCAGCCGAGAAAAGAGATATCTTTGTTATTGACGAAGCCGGGATGCTGGGTTCACGCCAGATGGAACGGCTTATCAGCGAAGCGCAGGATAAAGGTGCTAAGGTGGTGCTGGTGGGAGACTGGCAGCAGCTACAGGCGATTGAAGCCGGTGCCGCTTTCCGAGCCATTGCTGAGGAACACCAGTATGTGGAGCTGAACCAGATACGCAGGCAGCAGGTGGACTGGCAGCGAGATGCTTCTCTGGAGCTGGCGAAGGGCAGGGTAGAAACTGCCCTCACTATGTATCATGCCAAAGACCATATCCATGAGTTTGCCACCCAGGCGGAAGCCAAACAGCACCTAATAGGACAATGGAACGATACACGGCATACCAGACCGCAGGAAACCAGTATCATTCTGGCCTATACCCGTAAGGAGGTGCATGAGCTCAATACGATGGCCAGGGAACTGAAACGAAAGGATGGCGAACTGGGGCAGGATCACGAATTCAGCACCGAACGCGGCAAGCGGAGCTTTGCAGAAGGCGACCGCATCTATTTTCTGAAACGGGATAACGGTATAAACGTAGTGAATGGTACACTGGGCACGGTTCGCTCAGTAGACGGCTATAACAAAAAGCTCCTGGTGGAGATTGACCGCGATGACCTGAAGCCGGAGCAACGCATGGTAACGGTGGATACCAAAGAATATGGGCATATCGAGCATGGATATGCCGCTACCGTTTACAAAGCACAGGGTGTGACCGTGGACAGAAGCTATATCCTGGCCTCCAAGTATTATGATGCCCATTCTGCCTATGTAGGCATGAGCAGGCATCGCCAGTCCTGCGATATCTATACCAGCAAGGAAGAATTTGCCGACAGGCAAGAACTGGTCAAGATAATGGGAAGAGACCGCACCAAGGATGTCACCCTGGATTATACCAGACCGGAGAAGGAATTCGCCCGCCAGCGTTCCATCCGGCCAGAGCCGGATCATGATTATACCCATAAGGAGCGGATCAAACGCCTCTTGCCAAAGGGCAGGGAGTATGAGAAACGCTTCTCTCCCATATTGGAAAAGCAAGGTATGGAAAAAGAGCGGTTCCTGGAAAAATCCCGTGCGTTATCTGAGCGGTTCCGTCAGGAAAGACCGGACGCCGCCCAAAGGATTACCCGGAAGCTGGTGCCGGAACATCAGAGCGATGCCAACCGGTATATGCGTAAGTTAGCCGAATACGAGCGTGATATGTCCCGCAACCGTCTGACCGTCCAGGACAGGAAGGAATTTGATAAATATACGAAAGAAGTAACACAGTCATCGGCGGTGATGAACCATATACGGCAGCAGATGCCGGATATTGAAAAGCGGATAAAAGCCGTATCGCAGGAATACCAGAAACAGCGACAGCTGGAATATTCCTGGCGGGGATTGGACAGGGACAGATAGAATTATGCACGAACGATTTGATGAAGAGCCGGAAGCAGCCGGAGATGGAAAAGATATATTAGAGCAGTTGGAAGAGCTTACCCAGCACCTGAATGAGCTGTACCAGAGCCTCTCCAAAGACCGCGACAGTTGGGCAGTCACCGGCGGTGATCTGGCGCAGGCCGTAGAAGATCTGCAAAAACAGATCAAAAGCTTCAGCACGGTAGAGGAAAAATTCAAGCAGCAGCTGGCCAGTTTTATCAAGCAGGAAACCCGTCAGGCTGCCGATAGCGTAGCCAGTTCATTGGAGCGGGAGATCAAGCCTCTCATGGACAGGTTCGGCACATTGCTGGGGGATACGAAGCGCCTATTGGTAAACTATGAATGGGCGATAAAAAAATCCTCGGGCATATGGGCAAATATCCTTACCCCGCTGTTCGCAGCCATGACGGGAGGGGTAATAGCCGCATTACTGGTATATTTTTTGAGTGGGCAATTCGATAATCCGCATACTGTTGGTCAGGGAGCAGCAGTGGTGCAGCATGTGCATAAAAAGCCCAAAAGCGAGATGGAGGAGAATAGCGAGCGGTGAAATAGAGGAAAAAGCAGGTGCATAGACGGAATTTATTTATTCGCTCTCAATCTCTTTACCAACAGTCCTGTTAGCTGAAGCTGCATATTTACTGCGATTTTTCCAAGTTTCTGATAAGAATTGGCTTAACTCTGTCAAATATGTCGCCAGAATGGAGCCTATCGAAGCAATCGCCATTTTTGAGCAGACTACTTGCAATCTCAGTGACAGCCTTCTCTATAGCAAGAAAAACGGACATATCCTCTATTTCTATATTTTTGGCATGGAAATGTGTGGTGACTATTTCTTGCAGCTGGGTATAGTGATTTACTCCCGGATGTCGGAAATCTTCTGTAGCCAATAGCTGTATAAGAATTCCCGCATAGCGAACTTCAAGTTTCCGGATTTGCTCTTCGCTGAACATTTTAACCCCCGCTTTGTTGTTAAAAACAAAGCCACCAGTTTTCACTGGTGGCAGGGGAGTTGAAGAAACCTACGTGTGAGGCTTGCTGCAATCTTTAAGCTTGCGCTCTGGACATACATTACAGCCTCCCCAGCCAAATAGCTAGGGAGTGCAATTCTCGGTAGCACAAAAACCGACACGTAAGAGGTCTTCACACCCCATGAACGCTTACATTGCGTTCACGGCGGTTATCATAGGAGGTGGCGGGAAATGGTCAACGGAAATGAACGAACTGAGATGGCTGTAACTGGAAAGGAATTGAAGAGTTTTCTTCCCCGAACGTAAACGCTAATCAACCTGTAAACAAAGAAAGGAATTCTTATGGATAAAAACAACGCTACACCCAACACGTTCCTCGCCGTTTTTCTCGGTGGCAAAACCACTCCAAAAATGAAAGCGTGGGATGCACTTCCCGAAGCGCAGCGGCAGGAAAAAATGAAAGAAGGCATGACTGCATGGCATGCATGGTGCGATAAACACAAGGCGGCAATCGTTGAAATGGGCGGGCCGCTCGGCAAGACAAAAAAGATATCGCCTTCTGGCATAGAAGATATCAGTAATGTATTATGTGCTTTCATGGTCATCCGTGCGGATTCGCAGGAGGCTGCGGCAAAACTGTTCGAGAAACATCCTCACTTTGCACTGTTTCCGGGTGAATCCGTGGAGGTGATGCCAATTTTGCCAATACCCGGAGCGGATAGTGCCTGTCCGAGCAAGCCATAAGGAAAAATAATTATGCCAAATACCATTCGTCTGCATCGTGTTCTGGCCGCCGGGCCGGAAAAAGTGTATCGTGCGTTTCTTGAGGCTGACGCGTTAGCAAAATGGCTACCACCCAACGGATTTGCATGCACTGTGCATCAACTGGACGCACAGATTGGTGGTACACACAGAGCGTCGTTCAGGAACTTTACCACAGGCGACAGCCATTCGTTCGGCGGAAAGTATCTCGAACTCGTGCCCAATGAACGCCTGCGTTACACAGACAAGTTCGACAATCCAAACATGCCGGGTGACATTCAAGTGACAGTGACACTTAAGAAAGTATCATGCAGCACTGAGTTGAACATCGTACAGGAAGGCCTGCCGGACGCCATTCCACCGGAAGCCTGTTATCTCGGTTGGCAGGAATCGTTGCGAAATCTGGCAAGGTTAGTTGAGCCGGAAATCAATCAGTAGTGGGGGGATAGAAACCGGCATCTAAAATCATCTCCCATCTTACGGTGCTATGCTGCACACAAAATGATTCATTTTGCATAGTGTTCGATTCCGGAAGGAATAGGGAAAGGGATTTACTGCAACATAAAGGGCAAATACAGCCGGGCATAAATTGACTGTGGCGCTGCCCGAAGAACTGCTATGGCTGTAAGTAGATTCGGTGCGATATCGTAACCCGGATGAGCACGTCAGAAGGCTATAAATTATCTAATGCCTGGGCATATGTTGCTGTTGCTATGCCAGAATCCTTTTTATAGATGCGTAGCCATTCCTCCTGAGGTGCCATAATTGTTGTTGGAAAAGCAACTAAGTTTATAATCAATCCTGAATGACCATAAAGGAAAGAGAGCATGAGCATATTTATTGCCTTACTGCGTGCTGTAAATGTTGGCGGCACTGGAAAACTTCCTATGCAAGACTTAAAGATGATGTGTGAAGCCGCCGGATTCTCGATGTGCGAACCTACATCGCAAGCGGGAATGTCATTTTCAAAAGTAAAAAGACGCCCTCGCAGGTAAAATCTCTGCTGGAAAGTAGCTTGGAAAAATATGCCAAGAAATCTGTAGGCATCATTATCCGCACAGCTTCTGAAATGAGAGAAGTATTAGAAAAGAATCCATTCCCTAATGCTGCGCCGAATCGAACAGTGGCTATTTTTCTAGATGATCCTCCTCTATCCAATGCGCTCGACAATGTGACCGGGTTAAAGGATGAGCAAATGCAGATTGGAAAATGTGAAATATATGTTTATTATGGCTCAGGTATGGGTAATTCAAAGCTTAAAATTCCTGCCGCCAAGAATGGAACAGCACGAAATATTAATACAATAGCAAAGCTTACTGATCTGGCAACAGTTTGAGATTATATGCTGTCGGAGCTTCTGCATGAAATACAAATAACAATCTAATGGGCTTCGCCTCTGGCGTACGCAATAGCTTGCGATGAACGGCGCGCCGTAGTGGCAAAATCTCACGGAAATGCAGGGCTTGATCTCTGCAATTCAGTCTCCGTCGCCTCTGCCACCAAAAAACTCTTCAAGACCAATAATGCCCAAGATTATCCACTTTAACTTCCAGACAAGCCACAAACCCACCGTCGATATTCCCGCGCCAATAATCGCCATTTGTGTGGGCAAGAGCAACCCGAGGTGAAGTCCTGCGAATAAAACGAGAAGAATAACTAACCAAGGCATCGCTTTGTCTCCTTTCTATTATACTTAATATCCTTATGCACTTAATCTCAAAACGTAGTGACCTGCTTCCGTATAGAGGCAGTATAGACAAGAACCATACCGTATTATATGAAAATTATTCCTCAGTAATACCCAACACACCTCCAATGTCGCCCATATCTCCCAAAGACATTTTCCTGTCGGCAAATATTTTACTTAAAAAGCATGGAAGTGCCGCTGAAGAATATGCTACACAAAAGATATTGGAGTTTAAGCAGGCGCACGATGAAGAAGCCGCCTCCACATGGCATTCCATCCTTGATGCTATCAAGGAATTGCGTAATACCGGCCCGCCCGAGACAGTAAATTAATTTATCCTGGAGAGTGTATGTTTAAACCAAAGCTGTATCTTCTTGCTGTTGCCCTGGTACCACTTTTTTGCCAGCCAGCCTCCGCGTCTATGTTTGAGAAGCCCACCATCCAAGCGGGCAACGCCACCATAGAAATTGCCTTCTCCCCAGATATCATCCGATTTCTAGCGTCATCTACTACTATATCTGCATAAAGATGCTGGATAGTCGGCTTTTGCTCATTGGGCAGTGCCAAATAAAAACCAGTATTACGAACAATGACCTTATGGGTAAACGGACGAAGCGCTGCCTGCTGTTTTGCATCTACTCTATAACGTATTGCACCGCACTGCATGAAAATGATCGGGTGATGACCATCCTTGCGTGTAGCTGTAGCAGTAAGACCGAGCACATATTTTGCCTTGCTAGCGCGCGCCACCGCTTCAAAACTCACAGCGGCAAGATGATGGCATTCATCGACAATCAGTTGGCCGTAATCAGCCACAATATCATCGACAGTATTGTTCCTCACGAGACTCTGAATAACAGCCACGTCAATCAGGCCACCCGGCTTGCGTTTTCCACCACCGATTACGCCTATCTGGTTTGCCGGAATATCAAGGAATGTTTGGAGCCGCGCTGCCCACTGATCCAGTAGTTGGCGACGGTGTACCAGAACCAGCGTATTACTCTTTCTTACAGCGATTATATGGGCAGCCACAACCGTTTTACCAAATGCTGTAGTGGCAGCCAGCACACCAGTATCGTGTTTTAACAGGATTTTAACTGCACGGCTCTGTTCGGGGGTGAGTTCTCCAAGAAAGCGGGTTTTGACCACTATGCCAGTGTTGCGTTTATCATTTATGGTGGTATTGATGCCGAGAGATTTGAACAGTTCAACTGCACTATCCGTACATCCTCTCGGCAACCCGATATACTTCGGGAAATATTCCGCGCAGGCGATAATACGAGGCTTGCCGAAGGTAGGCATGCGCATCGCCTGTGCGACATAAAATTCGGGATTCTGAAATGCAGCCAGCCGAATCAGCCGGTTGATTATTGCAGGCGGTAACAGCTCTCTCTGGATGACCTATAAACAGGCCGCTGAACTTGGCGGACAAGTTAAAAAAGGCGAAAAAGGCTCACTGGTCGTCTATGCCGATACCTTTACAAGGGTAAGAACCAATGATAACAGCGAGAATATAGAAACCACTGTCCCCTACATGAAGGGGTACACCGTATTTAATTCCGAACAGGTGGACGGATTGCCCGGTCACTTCTAAGCCATGTTTCATATCCGCACATGACAAAATATCAAAAATCAGTGTATGATTATCTCGTCTTGAATTTTCTACTGAGTTGGCACTGGACAATTTAAAAGCATCATATATCCCTGAGTAGTAATTCCAAATTATAGGACAAATATTTTAAAGCCAATCATCCAGCTATAATTCCAAGCACAATTGCATTGCGCAGTTTTTCTCATGTAATCTAATGATAAATAAGCGATAAATATAATTATCGTGTTATTTATTATTGTCTGCTATGATTTTTGCCGATTAATTAAGGATTATGGGTTATCAGGGAGTATGGCTCAGTCACGAATTGTAGAAAAGGAACAGCAGTCAGCGCCCACCGACTTTGGCTCGGTATTCCGGGCAGCGCCAGGGTTGTATCTATTATTGCTGCCTGATGCACCTAAGTATACCATTATTACTGCCAGCGATGCGTTTGGCAAAGCGACATTCACTAATTGCGAAGCGCTAGTGGGGCGCGGCATATTCGATGCATTTCTTAATAGTAACGATAAGAATAATGCCACAAGGTTAGCCAACCTCCGTGCATCACTTGAGCATGTGCTGCGGGAGCTGAAAACGCATGAGATGGCCGTCCATAAACATCACATTGATCTCCCTGAAGGTGGAGTTGAGGAAAAACATTGGAGTGCGCATAATACGCCAGTATTCGATGATGATGGCAATGTGCAATATATTATTTATCGCATCGAAGACGTCACCGAAAAACACCGCATCGATACGGAACGTAATATGTTTTTCGAAGTGGCAACTGACTTGCTCGTGCAGGCAAGTTTAGATGGGTTTTTTAAAAAGGTAAATACCGCTTGGGAAACCGTAACTGGCTGGACAGAGAAAGAACTTACCTCATCTCCTTGGCTTAGTTTCGTACACCCTGATGACCGGGAAGCAACGATTGAAATGGGCAACGCCATTATGCGTGGCAAGAAATCGGATAAATTTGTTAATCGGTATCGTTGCAAAAATGGGAGCTATCGCTGGTTTGAGTGGAAAGCCAAAATAGATGCGGCTTCAAAACTGATGTATGGTGCTGCCACGGATATCACTGAACAACGCGCCATAGAAATAGCATTGCGTGAAAGCGAACAATTTACACGTAGCGTGCTTGATAGCAGTTCCGATTGCATGAAAGTAATTGATTTAAAAGGGCGCTTGCTTTCAATGAATGTTATGGGTTGCAAGCAAATGGAAATTGATGATTTTTCCGTGTGTGTAAATAAACCTTGGGTCTCTTTCTGGCAAGGTGATGGGCAAACATTGGCTGAACACGCTCTGGCACAGGCAAGGGCAGGAAAAATAGGTCAATTTGAAGGTTTTTGTCCTACCATGAAAGGCGTGCCGAAATGGTGGGAAGTGATTATAACGCCTATTTATAATACTTGGGGCGAAATTAGCCAGTTATTATCTGTATCACGTGATATTACCGCGCGGAAAAAACAAGAGACAATAAATATAGAAGCACGGGAAAATGCTGAGTCGGCAAATCTGGCTAAATCTGAATTCCTTGCCAATATGAGTCATGAAATCCGCACACCAATGAATGCGGTTATTGGGCTAGCGGCGATCCTTGGAAAAAGCGAAGGCTTGACCCAAAAACAAAAAGAATATGTTCGAACGTTACAGCTTTCTGCCGATTCGCTTTTAAGTCTTATCAATGATTTGCTTGATATATCGAAGATTGAAGCGCGTAGTATTGAACTGGAACATATTCCTTTTAACATTGCCCAATTGCTCAATGAAGTTATCAGTATGATGGCAATGCGTGCCAAGGAAAAAGGATTGGATTTTGCAGCCAAAGGAGAGTGCAATAAAGAGCATATATTGGTGGGCGATCCGATGCGTCTTAGGCAGATTATCCTCAATCTGTGTAGTAACGCTATTAAGTTTACAAAAAATGGCAGCGTTTATGTTAATGTCGTGTACTACCCCTCGGAAATTGCAGGCGTAGAGAATGTATCGATTACTGTTGTGGATACTGGCATTGGCATTCCGCTGGAAAAACAGGAAACTGTATTCGGCAAATTTACTCAGGTGGACTCCAGCATTGCTCGCGAATATGGTGGCACCGGCCTTGGCCTCGCCATTACCAAGACATTGACTGAAATCATGGGAGGCACCATTACACTTGAAAGTGTGCTAGGTGAAGGTTCTACTTTCACGGTTACCTTGCCATTGATGGTAGGAGATAATGCGGAAAAGTATCCAGTGGTAGAAGCCACTAAAGAAATAAAATCTGCTAAATCGGAACACTGTATTTTGCTGGTAGAAGACTATGCAGCCAATGTACTGGTAGCAGGCACCTATCTTGAAACCTTTGGTTATAGCTATGATGTAGTCGATAACGGCTATGAAGCAGTAGAAAAAGCCAAAATGGGGAATTACCTGGCCATTTTAATGGATGTGCAGATGCATGGCATTAATGGCTTTGAAGCAACAAAACTGATTCGTATACATGAAAAGAAAGAAGGAAAACCACGTATTCCTATTATCGGTATTACGGCCCATGCGCTTATGGGGGACCGCGAGCGCTGTATTGCTGCTGAAATGGATGATTACCTGTCTAAACCCTATAACCCAGATGAATTAAAAGAGAAGCTAGCCAGTTATTTAATATCAATAGATAGCTGATAAACCTATTGGTTTCTCTTTGCTTTTGTCACTAATGCGAGTTTTGCCATTTCTGTATGGAAGTGAATATAGTGTGCAATCTTTTGCGATAATACGCTAGGCTCAAAGGGCTTGGGAACAAAATCATCCATTCCGGCTTCCATGCATTTATCCTTATCCTGTTCCCTTACATGTGCTGTCATGGCAACAATAGGTGTACGATTAAGGCCTTTTTGTGTTTCCATTTTTCGTATTCGACGGGTAGTTTCCAGGCCATCCAGTTCGTGCATCTGTACGTCCATAAGAATTACGTCATAATGTCCGTGTACAAATTTTCGTAAGGCTTCAAAACCATTACGAGCAATCTCATAATCATAACCCAGTTGCTCCAGCATAGCACTGGCTACCAGAACGTTTGGCTCATAATCTTCTACCAGCAGTACATTTTTATTGTGCATCGGCGCAACGGGCGTAGCCCTGACTGAAAAGCTCTCAATAGGCGAGGATTTTTCGGTGTTTTTAAGGGGTAAGGAAACGGTAAATGTTGTGCCATCGCCAAGCTGGCTCTCAACACAGATCGTGCCACCCATTTTTTCTACGCAAGCTTTGGAAATGGCCAATCCTAATCCCGATCCTCCATAGCGTCTTGTAATAGAACTATCCGCCTGCATGAATTTATCGAAGATGCTTTCCAGTTTGTCCGGTGGAATGCCAATGCCTGTATCATTTACTTTAATGGTAACGAGCGTAGTTCTTTCGGATGGAACAACCGTACCATTAATATCGAGATCAATGGAACCTTTTTCAGTGAATTTAACGGCATTTGATAACAGGTTCATCAATACTTGATGTATACGCAACGGGTCACCTAGATAATACTGATTTAGCGAAGTAGCATAGTTGACATACAGATGTAAGTTTTTTTCCTTAGCTTTGACATTAGTTACGCTAATAGCTTTTTCAATCTGTTCCGCCAGGTTAAATTCAATCAATTCGATTTCAAATGAATCGGATTCAATTTTAGCAAAATCAAGCAAATCATTAATCAAATCCATGAGATTGTCAGCGCTAAGCTTGAGGGTATCTATATACTTTTTTGCCTGTTCCGGCAAATCCATTGCTTTTAGCAGGTGGGTAAGCCCAATGACGGCATTCATTGGCGTACGCAATTCATGGCTCATATTGGCAAGGAATTCATCTTTCTTACGGCTTGTTTCCAGTAAAGCCTTTTGCGCATTAATACGCTCACTGATATCACGCGATACTTTGGATGCGCCTACAACATTACCGGTAATATCACGTATAGGGGAAACGGTAAGCGATACCGGGACCAGATGCCCGTCTTTATGACGGCGTATGGTCTCAAAATGCTCCACTCTTTCACCTTTCTTCAAAGTGGAGAGAATTTTTTCTTCTTCATGCAGACGTTCTGAAGGGATAATCAAAGTGATGTGCTTTCCAATCACTTCATCTGCAATATAGCCAAATATACGTTCCGCAGATCCATTCCATGAGGTGATATTGCCATTTAAGTCTTTGCTTATAATTGCATCATCGGATGACATTATGATTGCGGCAAGATAGGCTTGGGCGTTTGCTTCTTCTTTGGCTTTAGGTGGAAGGGAGAAGTTCATAATCATTACATGATATTTGGTTAATTAAACTAAAGTTACTAAGTATCGGGCATTCTTTGTAAAAAGGCTATAAGCATAATCTGCCGGATCTTATCGTACTCCACTTTTTATTATGCTAAGTGAATTGAGAGTGTTTACATATAGATATATAAATTAATCTTCCTCTCGAACATTTCAGAGGGCGGCATATGGCGCAATGCAAACGGTGCAATTCTGATGACGTAGTCAAGCGTGGTTTTGTTCGTCACAAGCAACGATATCAGTGCAAGGAATACGATTACCACTTTGTATCCGGGGACGGACGAGTAAAAGCAAGCCTTCCTGTGAAGAAAGCATTAGTGGTCATTCTGTATAGTCTGGGCAAGGCATCATTTGGGATGCTGGGAAAGCTTTTCGATCGGTCGCGGTCGTTGACCTATCGCTGGATCGTGGCTCACGGAGAACTGTTGCCTGGGTGGTCGGCAATCGCGATGCTGCAACCTTCCGCAGGCTCTATGATAAAGTGAAGCATCTGGCCGATTGCGTCTTCTACACCAACGACTGGGAAGCCTTTGCCAAAGTGCTGCCGAAAGAACGCCATATCATCGGCAAGGTGCATACGATTGCCATCGAACAGGACAACAGTAACACACGCCATCATCGGGGACGTATGACTCGGCGCACCAAAATTGTTTCCAAAGAAGACGCTATGATCGACACTTCCATGAAATTATGGCACGCACTTTCTGACCCCAACACCTTTGCTCAATATCAGCAAAAATTCCTGAGTATCTTTAGGTGAACACTCTCACCAGTTTTGTAATAAATGCTAAAAGAACGGGAATCACAATTTCATGGGTAAAATACAACACCGTAAATAGTGCAAGGATAAATAATCCGCCATTGAAGGAAGTGTTGACGCGGGATGGCATACTGGCAGTTTGATCTTCCGGGAGAGCGATAATTTCATCTGCAACAGCCGGAGGAATAGATTTAGCATTCATAGGTACAACCTGAAATTACAGAAAAAATATTAATATCAGCTCTTTGTCGTATCGTATATTAATTATTATTATAATTAATATGGTTTTACGGCCAGTGATCATGAGTGGTGTTTTCATCATGAGTCACAAAAGGCCGTATGCTCTTTGCAGAGTATGAGTAAACAGACAATGCTCTTCTTCACACTTTTTCATCAGGAAATTATGGCTCAGCGGAAAAAATACCAAGACGTTAAAGAACGCTCCCAAATGCTTGCACAGCGCCGCAACATAAAAATGGCGCGTTCCTCGCATGGATATGTACGTGGAAATACACAGAAATTTTATGAATGGCTGGATTCCGTAAATGGCCTTAAAGTACCGCAAGGCCCGGAAATATGGATTTGCGGCGATTGCCATGTAGGTAATCTTGGTCCTATAGCCAATGCAAAAGGCCATATTGATATTCAGATCCGCGATCTCGATCAAACGGTTATTGGCAATCCTGCGCATGATTTAATTAGATTGGGGTTATCTTTGGCCAGTGCGGCACGTGGTTCGGATCTTCCGGGTGTTACCACTGCTAAAATGCTGGAACAGCTCATTGAAGGGTATGAACAGGCGTTTAACGACACTACGGATGGCAGTGAACAGGAAATAGAGCAGCCCGAAGCGGTGCGTCAGGCAATGAAAAATGCGCTTAACCGCAAATGGAAGCATCTTGCTGAGGAACGTATCAAAGATACCACGCCAAATATTCCCGTGGGAAAAAACTTCTGGCCCATATCAAAGGAGGAAAAAGAGGAAATTAAAACGTTATTTTCTCATGAGAAGGTACGCAGGCTTGTCACTTCGTTACGGTCTCGTGATGATGACGCACCGGTTAAAGTGCTGGATGCGGCTTACTGGATAAAGGGTTGCAGTTCTCTTGGAGCGCTGCGGTATGCAGTATTGCTGGGTATTGGTAAAAAAAATAATGAGATTTGCCTTATGGATGTGAAAGAAGCGGTAAAAGCACTTGCACCCAGTTACCCCAAGGCAAAAATGCCGAAAGATAATGGTGAACGGGTAGTGCAGGGCGCATGGCATTTATCGCCTGCGCTCGGTGATCGCATGGTTGCGGAACGATTTCAGGACAGCTCGGTGTTCCTGCGTGAATTACTGCCGCAGGATTTAAAGTTTGAAATTGACCATCTGGACCGTATTGAAGCGATGAAAGTCGCTAAATTTCTGGCTTGTGTGGTGGGTAAAGCGCATGCAAGACAAATGGATGCTCCTGTTCGGCAAACCTGGCAAAAAGAGCTTGCGGGCAACCGTTCGAAAACTTTGGACGCTCCCTCCTGGCTATGGTCCAGCGTAGTTGAACTAGTGACTACACATGAAGGTGCGTATCTGGAGCACTGCCGAAAATATGCCGTCCACCTTGATAAACCTGTTTAATCTAATAATCCATTCCCTTTATTCAGGAGTAATCGTATTTCGCTTCCGTTGATTGTTAAGTATTAGATATAGGATTTTAATAGGTTTTACGTTTATTTCTTTGAAACAATATAAAAAGGATTTCTACCATGACTCAGAAAAAAATCGTTCCGACTGTTCTTACTCTTATCATGCTTGTGCTTGCAGCATGCAGCTCAAGCGTCGGTGATGGTTCGCCGCCTCCGCATGATACTACCATTGTTGTTCCTCCTGGCAGCACCGTTTCGCATTAGGAATGACACTGATATTGGACAGCCTGATTAACGCGTTGGATTACCTGGCCGGAAAAGATAACACCCTGTCCTGACAGGTGTAGTCCGGCAGCATGCAGAGCGTCCGCAGTCCAACTATTGCAGGTATGAAACAGATTGTATTGGCTTTGCGCCGCATAAAATAATCCGTCCGGATTGTTGCTGCGAGCAACTACATAGGGTTTGCCAGCAATATCCTTCGCCAGATCTTTCCAGATATAAGCCGATAGAGCCTGCTTGCCGCCTGGGGAGAGCTTAAGGATGGAAGTATCTTCAGGTGAATAGGCTTCTATGGGCGTAACGCGAATACCGACCGTATGAATTACTGCCGAACCCGGGAAGGGGCCAAGGAAATATTCGCTTATCGTTTCTGGGGGTGCGGTAAAGAATGTTTTCTTCCCATAACCAAACATAATGACACGGGCGTCGGGGAAAATTTTTCGGTAAAATTGTAGGTTCTTGTCCAGCTCTTCAATCGGGATGCCGATTTCAGCGTGCCAGCCATGTTCTACAACATAGACTACGTCGCCTGCAGTAGTAGCAGGTTTGCAGGATAGAGGTGTCGAGCTACATGCGGAAATAGCAAAAGCTATGCATAAAAAATATACTCTATTCATGGCTTTATAGTGCGACCATGCCAATGGCGGCCATAAACATAAACAAGGTTGTTATGGCAACTACGCCTTGATTTAGTTTTGTACTGGGATGTCCATGCATAATTCTTCTATCACGTGCAACAAGAAGAATACCTATTAAAAGAAAGGGTGCTAACAAGCCGTTAATTACTGCAGTCCAGAATAATGCCTGTACCGGATTGATATGCAGAAAGTTTAAGGCAATCCCGCATAAAACAGACAAAAGGATAACGGTGTAAAATGCTCCTGCCTGCCTGAGCTTTTTATCCAGGCCTTGCGACCAGTTGAATGTTTCAGCAAGCGCATAAGCTGCGGATCCCGCCAATGTAGGAATTGCAAGTAAACCTACGGCAACGATACCAACCGTATATAGCAGCATGGCAAGATTACCTGCCAGTGGCCGTAAAGCTTCTGCAGCTTCTTTGGCCGATGTAATATTCGTCAATCCATTCTTATTTAAAGTCAGCGCTGTGGTTAATATAATAAAAAACATGACAATATTTGATAGAAAGGTTCCTGTCCCTACATCCATCATACGATCAATTAATTCTACCTTGGTCACCCCTTTACGGGCGCGCATTCTCCGGCCCATTGCTTTTTCTTCTTCTACTTCCTGTGCAGCCTGCCAGAAGAAAAGATAGGGACTTATGGTGGTGCCTAATATAGCAACGATGGTTTCCCAGGTTTCCTTACTTTTAGGAATCGAGATTGAAAATGTGCGACGTGCCACCATTGACCAGTCCGGGTGAATGATAAACGCAGCAATGACATAGGCAAAGAGTGACAATGCCAGCCATTTAAGCACACTGGCAATCTGGTGATAACGAAATTTAACAACGGCGTAACTGATGCATATCCCGAAGAATATGACATAAAAATACGAGCTAATCCCGCTCAGCAATTCCGCAGCATCCGCCATTCCGGCCAGATCAGCGGCAATATTTATGGTATTGGCAATCAAAAGCGCAAAACTAAAAACAACCAAAAGCGATTTAGGAAGCTTTTTGCCAAGAGCGCTCGCCAATCCTTGACCAGTTACCATCCCAATGCGGGCGCACATCATCTGCACAGCTGCCATCAGGGGCCATGTCAGCCAAGACATCCATAATAACGAAGTGCCGATCTGTGCGCCTGCTATCGAATAGGTGGCGATTCCGGATGGATCATCATCTGCTGCTCCGGTAATCACTCCTGGCCCAAGCGCTGATAAGAAACGCTTTAGGATGGGAGCCTTCTTTCCATCTTCCATGGTTGTCCCACCATTGCTTATTAGGGAATATAACTAAATAATCCTTTGCTAATATTAACTGCTGGCCCCAGAGTATTGCTTATCATTAGAGTTTTTCCACTCCTGGAACAACACAGAAGCTATCTGAAACGGTAATGCTAACCATTGGTTTGCAATCTCCATAGAGTTCTTTTGCAGTATTGAAAAATGTCTTAACCCATCAAAAGACACGGGTTTTTCTTCATTATAACGAATTGCCTTTGGCGCGGAATTTATCGGTGTTCGGATGGAAGCGTCAAAATATTTTGGACTCTCGTGCTCAGTATTAACATGCAGTTTCTCTGGCATATGCTGTTCAGTATGTAATTTAATTACATTATTATGCTCAAGAAGTTCTGCTTTAATATGGTGGACCGTTTTACGGGCCTCCTTCATTTCCTGTAAAACAATTTTCGTGTCTTTATCATGCTTACTCAGGTTATTTTGTGTTCGTTTCGACATAACTTCTCCTTCTATACTGCTAAAGAAAACGCATTATATTTCTCGTTTCTTAAAAAAATGGGGTACTATCCCAGAAGCTTGCCCACGATAATTCCTACTGCCAAAGCAATCAAACTGGATTGGATAGGTTTTTCTTTAATCTGCGTTTTAAGGCTTCCTGCTTCATTGGCAGCACAAGATGCCAGATCGCTCACTGCATCCTCTATTTTGCCCACTACATTCAGGACTTTACCCTGAGCTTTATCCGCGCTGCCCTTTACCTTTGAAGAAGTATCGCCTGTAGCATCTCCATAGGCGCTCTCCATAGTGCCCTCAATTTTTTTGCCTGCGCCTTTAATATTATCCATGTTCATAAAAACTCCATAAATTAGTGGTGTTGATAAAAATTCTTTTTCAGAAATATAAAAATATTTCCGTCAGCAAGGAGTATGGCGAAGATACTGTATTTTTACTGCGCAAAATTTCTGACATTTAATAAATTTCTCATGTGTAAGAAGGACAATGACCAGACCTCTTGCTTGTCTTATAAGAGAATGTCCTGGATGAAGTGCTAACAAAGGCAGAAGTCGCATTCCAGAGGAAGGGGATACCCGATAGAACAAAAAAATGCTTCAGGCAGCAATAGTATTTACTATTGCTGCCTGACAAATCACGATCTGGATTTATATCTTAAACTTATCAGCTGGCTTTCTTCACAGCTTTTTCACCAGCAGATGCTATATCCTTGGCTCCCGCTTTTTCGAGAATATCCTTTGCTTTGTCTACCCACTCGGAAGAATTACAGTGAGCGGAAACAAGAATGCCACCTTCACGAACATGGCCCTCATAGCGTTTGGCTTCATACTCTGGAATTCCAAGACCTACGAGAGATCCTACAATACCACCAGCGGTTGCGCCTGCACCTAGTCCGGCCAATGCTCCCATGATGGGGCCAGCGGCGATGAAGGGACCCACGCCAGGAATAGCAATCATGCCAATGCCTGCCAGCAGGCCTATGGCACCGCCTATGACTCCGCCGGTCGTTGCCCCTGTCGCAGCGCCTTCGGGAGCCTTAGTATTCTTCTCCGTAGCTAGTTCTCGCGTCGTATTAGGATCAGAGGCTAGGACAGATATGTCCTGGCTGCGAAAGCCCGCATTTACAAGAGCGGATACGCCGGCATCGGCGCTTAGACGAGAGGTAAATATGCCAAACACGGCAGTGTTAGTTCCAACCATTTTGATACTCCTTATATAAGTTAATTTAGTGATGAACAGCAGAGCTATCCGAGATGGACATTTCATCCTTCACGTTTGTTCCTCCGGCAACATTGTAAGCAATTTCCCGCAGTTTTTTGCGTTCTTCGTCACTCTGCACCGGACCTTTCAACGTAACTTTCCCGTTTTGCGCTATGATCTTCAGGTTCTGCGCATAGGTGGAAAGCGACTTGTCTTCGATTATTTCCTGCCTGATCTTTTGCATCACTGCGCGATCAGATGGATTGTTTTTGGCCTGATCCGCTGTTGCCTCACCTGCGGTCTTATCCCGCACATTTATTGCCGTATTGTCCGCGTTCGGGGACGCATCATTCTGGGCATATGCTGATAAGGCATTGAATGTTAAAAGTAAACAGGCAGATCCTATGGATGCTAAGCGTGTCTTAATCATATTAATACCTTTCTGTTGGTGGAAGCAGCATAGTCACAGAATATTTATAAAGATTCGATGACTATTGAAATTTAAAGCCAGGGGAATCTATAAATACTTTGCTTAGTTACTGCTTTTAGGCCGGTTCATGCATTTTTGACGCCTGCTTTTTCTTTGACATACGTGCAGGTGAATCCGCTATCCCATAGCTGGAAATCATTTCTTCTTCGGCGCATACAGGAATGCCTTTTTCTTTCAATTCTTCCTTGCGGGCAAGAAGAGCCTGACCTATGGCATCAAAGTCGATATCCAGTTTGCGAGCTGCGGGAAGCATGTCGCCTTCTTCTTCCTTGATATGGTGCCGGATATTTTCTGATAACACCGTAAATTTTGTACCCCAATGGTCTTCCGAACCTTCCATCTGTTCCAGCTCTGCGATGAGCAGTTTTGCAACGTGATGTTCTTCATCTGCCTCATTCATCATGTCTTTTTCTAAATGCTTACGCACTGCCGGATAGAAAATCTCTTCTTCAATGGTAGCATGGACCTTCAGTTCCATGATAGCTTCAGCCACGATCTTCTTTTTCTCTCGAAGATTTTCTGCCTTCTCAAACTTGCCGAATAAAGCTTTTACCTTGTCATGATCGTCCTTAATGATGGAGATGGCGTCATCTTTATGGGTGGTTTTATGGGGTTTATTCATAGTATTTCTCCTGTTTTTTATGATTTAACATATGTAAACCAGATGGGTATCTGGGACTTTACGTCCCAGG
>JABDGA010000024.1 GCA_013286285.1 Alphaproteobacteria bacterium
ACTGAAGATAAGCAAGCCATGTGGAAGTGCCACATAGGATAGGAAGCAGTGGATACATATAGAACGATTCTTTTTTTTGTGTTCGTCTGTACATTTTTAAGAACTCTCCCCCGAAAGGAGAGTTGGAAGGAGAACTCCATGGACAACATGGAATTTCCCGCGGGGCAACAGAAGCTTCGCCGCCGTTTCCGTTTTATCGTTTTCGTTATCAGCCTGGTAGTTTTCCTGGTGGCAAGCACTATCATAGGTGCTATTGTCTTCCGGAACAATTCCACAACTACTTCGGTGATGAAATCGATGGCAACGACGGTAACAGCAACGCCTACATGCTATGTCACCTTTATTACCACAGGAGGCAGCGTTGATGCCCGCCTCAACCAAAAATCTGGTAGTATTGAATTGTACTGGTCTTGGGACAAGAGCAGTAGCCAGTGGGAATGGCAAGGCTACAATTCAGGAATTGAATATCATTACAATCCGGCCTTACCCGCATATGTAACCGGATTCAATAAGAATGTGATGGTAAGTGAGTATAGTAACGATTATATCGGCCAATGTCCAGCGCCCTCGGTCACGGCAACAGCCGTGCCAGTAACCTGCAACCAGGTGCCGGTAGTCGTTACAGTGGGAGAAGAGTTGCCCGCGCCCACTAGCGCAACTGCAATACGGCAATCCGGAGGCACTTGGCTGATAGAATTCAGTGTTGGGAATCAATACTACACCGTTTTCTTAGCTTCCACGCTGCAAATGGATAAAGCCTATGAACAGGATGCAGGATCGGGGGATGGCAACGGTCAGGCGGATATTACCGCCATCACCAGCGTCAGTTTCCCTCAAGGAAAACCAAAATCCTGCTAAAGAGCCAGCAGCGCCCACACAAGTATGCGCCTCCCCTTGGGAAAGGGAGGCTCATACGGTTGCCTTTAATCCTCTTCCTTCATCATTTCTTCAATATTATAGTTCCTCAGCATCTTACCTTGTGACTCTAGAACTAATCTCACCTGTTCAAAAGACTTAAGCCGCTGCCGCATCGTCAGCGTAATGTGCTCATCCGGCGTTAGGGTGCAGATATAACGCCAATCTCCCAGCACGCTAAAACGATAGGCATCTTCCACCGCCTGTTCAAAGTTCAATAACCCTTGCTGGCCGACGGCGAATTCTTCGGTGGAATAATGCATCACGCCTGCATCGTCACGGAATAGGTTTACGTAATACATAAGGCCTTTATCTTTTTTATCGTCATTGCGAGGAGGCCAAAGGCCGACGCGGCAATCCAGAAATCTATTGTATGGCAAAGACGGGATTGCTTCGCCTTCGGCTCGCAATGACGGCATGCTATCTATGGAACGGGAATAATTCATCATAAATTACAACCGCATTTTTGTCAAACCAGCCGTCCCCATCAATGTCATCCCGCTGCTTGACAGCGGGATCTCGTACAACGGCCTATAGCCTGAGATTACGCGGTCAAGCCGCGTAATGACGAACATAGGTAAAAATGCTGCGACGCAAAAGCGTTAGACAGCCTCTGCGTCAAAAATAATTTGCCTTTTCGCGCCGGCACTTGTTATAAAAGCGTCAAAACTTATCGGGAGATATCATGGCGAAGGCCGCGACTGCAAAAGAAAGCCCCAAATCCGCACCCGCTGCAAATAAACAGCTAGACCTGCTTAAATTCTACCGTGACATGCTGCTCATCCGGCGATTTGAGGAAAAAGCCGGGCAGCTTTACGGCATGGGGCTTATCGGCGGGTTCTGCCATTTATATATCGGGCAGGAAGCGGTGGTCATCGGCATGCAGAACGCCATCGGCGAAGGCGATCAGGTCATCACCAGCTACCGCGATCACGGTCACATGCTCGCCTGCGGCATGGATCCCAAGGGCATCATGGCCGAGCTTACTGGTCGCATCGATGGTTTCTCGCATGGCAAGGGCGGCTCCATGCATATGTTCTCGGTCGCGAAGAATTTTTACGGCGGCCACGGCATCGTCGGCGCGCAGGTGCCGCTGGGCACCGGCATCGCCTTCGCCAACCGTTACCGCGGTAATGACCGCGTTTGCCTCACCTATTTCGGCGACGGCTCCGCCAACCAGGGGCAGGTCTATGAGTCCTTCAACATGGCCGAGCTCTGGCGGCTGCCGGTCGTCTACATCATCGAAAACAACGAATACGCGATGGGCACGTCGGTCAAGCGCAGTTCCGCCACCACGGAGCTTTATCGCCGCGGCGAGGCATTCGGTATCCCCGGCAAGCAGGTGGATGGCATGGACGTCATCGCGGTCAAGCAGGCAGGCGATGAAGCCGTAGCGCACTGCCGCGCCGGCAAAGGGCCGTTCCTGCTGGAGATGAAAACCTACCGTTACCGCGGTCATTCCATGTCCGACCCGGCGAAATACCGCAGCAAGGAAGAAGTCGAGATGTATAAGGAGCAGCGCGATCCCATCGAACGGCTCAAAGCAAAAATACTTAAAGACAGTGTGGCGGACGAAAGCCGCCTCAAGTTGCTTGAGAATGAGATAAAAACGATTGTCAACGACGCCGCCGAATTTGCCAAAAACTCGCCGGAGCCGCCGGAATCGGAACTCTGGACGGATATTGTGCAGGAATAAAGCAGCATTAAGAGGATAAGATGCCAACATTGACAGTGAGAGACGCGCTCCGTGACGCCATGGCGGAGGAGATGCGTCGTGACAAAGACGTGTTCGTGATGGGCGAGGAAGTCGCCGAATACCAAGGGGCCTATAAGGTTACCCAAGGCCTTTTGCAGGAATTCGGCGATAAGCGCGTGGTGGACACTCCCATCACCGAACACGGGTTTGCCGGGCTTGGCGTGGGCGCTTCCATGATGGGACTGCGGCCCATCGTGGAATTCATGACGTTCAACTTCGCCATGCAGGCCATGGATCAAATCATCAACT
This sequence comes from Alphaproteobacteria bacterium, assembly GCA_013286285.1. GTDB lineage: Bacteria > Pseudomonadota > Alphaproteobacteria > Rickettsiales > JABCZZ01 > JABCZZ01. The sequence goes on from JABDGA010000024.1 coordinate 2,921, forward strand.
CGGCAGCCAAAACCCACTATATGTCCGGCGGCCAGATACGCTGCCCTATCGTATTCCGCGGCCCCAACGGTGCGGCGTCACGCGTCGCCGCCCAGCATTCGCAATGCTACGCCAGCTGGTACGCGCATATTCCCGGCCTCAAGGTCATCGCCCCCTACTCTGCTGCGGATGCCAAAGGCCTGCTTAAATCCGCCATACGCGATCCCAATCCGGTGATATTTCTGGAAAACGAAATACTCTACGGCCAGCAATTCGACGTGCCTGAAGATAATGACTATACCGTTCCCATCGGCAAAGCGGCGATATTGCGCGAAGGCAGCGACGTCACATTGGTGGCATTCTCGATTACCGTAGGCCTCGCGCTCAAGGCGGCGGAAGAGCTGGAAAAGGAAGGCATTAGCGCAGAAGTAATAGATCTGCGTACCTTGCGCCCGCTCGATACCGCAACCATTCTCGAATCGGTACAGAAAACCAGCCGTTGCGTTTCCATAGAAGAAGGCTGGCCGGTGGCCGGTATGGGTGCGGAAATCTGCGCCATCATCATGGAACAGGCTTTTGATTACCTGGATGCACCGGTAGAGCGTGTCACCGGCAAGGACGTGCCGCTTCCTTACGCCGCAAATCTGGAAAAGCTTGCCCTGCCGCAGGTTCTGCATATTGTGGAGGCGGTAAAGAAAGTATGTTACCGAAATTAAGGATTTTTTTATGCGTAAACTAGCGTTGCTGTTCCTGTGTATCCTGCCGCTGCACGCCTGGGGTGAGGAAAAAATTGCCCTCCCCGCCACCATTACCGTGCATGGCGATGCCGTCACCAAAGTGGCTCCGGATCGGGTCACGCTGCCGGTGACCGTGCGCGAGGAAAACATCACTCTTAAAACAGCAAAGGAAAAGCACGACGAAAAACTGCGTAACTTGCTGGAGCTGGCGGAAACGTCCGGCATAAAAAAAGAGGATATCCAGACCAGCTATACTTCTATCAGCCCGCAATATGACTACCATATTAACGCCTCCCCCAAGCTTCGCGCTTACGAGGTGCAGACATCCATTAATTTCACGCTCAAAATTCCCACCCTTGCCGGTTTCATGGACAAAGTGCTAGGATTGGGCATCACCACCGTGGGTGACGTGTCCTATTCACTTAAGGATGAAGAAAAAATAAAGGAAGATACGCTCGCAAAAGCGGTAGAAAAAGCCTATGAAAAGGCTTCGCGCATTGCTAATGCAGCGAAAGTGACAATTGATAAACCCCTGGTTATTGAAGAAGGAGGGATGGAGATGCCGCGTCCCATCCGGCCGATGATAATGGCAAAAGCCCCTATGGCAATGGCTTCGATGGCGCCGCCTCCACCGGAACTTCCCTCCGGCCTGGTGAATATTGAACAGAGCGTAACCGTTACCTATCAGTTAAAACCTTGAAGAAAGCGTATATAGTTTATGCCGATTGAAATACTGATGCCCGCCTTGTCGCCGACCATGACCGAGGGCAATCTTGCCAAATGGATAAAAAAAGAAGGCGATAAGGTCAAAGCCGGTCAGGTGATTGCCGAAATCGAAACCGACAAGGCAACAATGGAAGTGGAAGCCGTGGATGAAGGCGTACTCGGCAAGATACTGGTGAAAGAAGGCGCGCAAGGCGTAAAAGTAAATGAAGTCATCGCGCTGATGCTGGCGGAAGGTGAGGATAAAAAGGCGCTGGAAAGCTATAAACCGAAAGCGCCTGTAAAAGAAGAGCCGAAAACTTCAGGCGCGGAAGCGGCGGCGAAATCTTCTCCTGCTTCAACCCCATCCTTGCCATCTGCCCCCAGTTTTGCTTCCCCTCCTCCCCCAACTCCATCTGCTGCTCCCAGCTTTGCTTCTCATGCCACTAAAATCTTTGCTTCCCCCCTCGCCAAGCGCGTTGCAGCCGATATCGGCGTGGACCTGCGCATGGTACAGGGCACGGGGCCACATGGGCGCATTATCCGTGCCGACGTGGAAACCGCAGGTAAATCCGGTGGCGGGATGCGTGGCATAGTTATGCGCAACCGGCAGGAATATGCTTCTATCCCTAACAACAACATGCGCAAGGTGATTGCAAGACGTCTGACCGAATCCAAGCAGTTCGTACCGCATTTTTACCTGACCGTATCCATCGAACTCGACAAGCTGCTCGAAGTGCGCAAAGAGCTCAATAACGAAGCAGAAATGCTGGCAGGCAAAGATGGCAAAGCCGCCTACAAACTTTCGGTCAATGATCTCATCATCAAAGCTGCTGCATTGGGGCTCAAACGCATTCCCGGCGCCAACGCGATGTGGACGGAAGAAGCCATACTGCGCTTCAACAATATTGATATTTCCGTCGCGGTGGCCACCGATGGTGGGCTGATTACGCCTATCATCCGCAACGCCGACCAGAAAACTACTGTGCAGATTTCTTCTGAAATGAAAGATCTGGCGGCACGCGCGCGCACCGGAAAGCTTAAGCCGGAAGAATTCCAGGGCGGCGGATTCAGCATCTCCAACCTCGGTATGTACGGCGTGAAGCATTTTGCCGCCATCATCAATCCTCCGCAAGGTTGCATCCTAGCAGTCGGCGCAGGGGAGGAACGTGTGGTAGCCAAAAAAGGCCAGATGGCCATAGCCAATGTGATGGATGCGACCTTATCCGTGGATCACCGCGTGGTGGATGGCGCACTCGGCGCGGAATTCCTGGCCGCCTTCAAGCGTTATATGGAAAACCCCAGCCTGCTGCTGGTGTAGCTAGTGTGCCGTCCTATGCAAAGCTTTACCTCTCATGCCTGTTTAGTCTGGATAATGCATAGGGCGGAAAGCACACTAGCCATTATATAATCCGTGTAGGGTTGACCCGCGCAGTCTGCTGAAGATGTAAGAGGCTCTGTAAAGCGTTGCGTAGGACACTCTACACTACGGATTTAGCAGTCCATAAAGAGCAACCACCCTGCCTATAATAATGAGGGTGGGCGATTCGAGTTTTGCTGATTCTATGTCCTGGCCCGCCTTGGCCAACGTACTAATAACGATCTTGCTCTGTTTGGTGGTACCATCCTGAATGGCTGCGATTGGGAAATCTGCCGGCAAGCCATGCTCCATGAGCTTTTCTGCAATCAAAGCAACATTGGCAAGCCCCATATAGACCACTAACGTAGTATCCGGGTCGGCAAGGTTTTGCCAATCCAGATCCAGCTTTCCCTCTTTGCTGTGTCCAGTGATGTAACGGACACCACTTGCCAGATCCCTATGGGTAAGCGGTATGTGCCAGTAAGCTGTACATCCGGTCGCCGAGCTGATGCCGGGAACAATCTCAAACGGGATGCCGTGCTGTGCAAGATGTTCCGCCTCCTCGCCGCCGCGTCCGAAGATCAGCGGATCCCCCCCTTTAAGCCGCACGACTTTAAGGCCACGTTTTGCCAACGCCACCAGCAGATCATTGATTTCCGCCTGCGCCATGATATGTTCCTTGCAGGCTTTCCCGGCAAAGAATTTCTCCGCGGCAGGAGGAATTATATCCAGTATTTCCTTTGGAATAAGGCGATCATACACTACGGCTTCCGCCTCCCCTATCCGCTTTTTCGCCTTGAGCGTCAGCAATTCAGGATCGCCAGGCCCTGCCCCCACTATTGAAACTGTTTTTATCATTGTTCTTCCACAATATAGCGCAGTATTGCGCGCTTGCGCCGCCGTTCCCGCTCCCCGCCCATCTCCTCCACATGGATGCTCATCAGCAGCACGGCAAGCTCCCCCAGACTTATATTATAGGGATGCAACGTATAGTAAATTCCTTTGATCAGCGCATCGCATTGCCAGGGCTTACCCAGAAGCCCCAACACCACGCGTATTTCAAACAATAGCCTTTTGCCGCTCAGCCTGACATCCTCAATCGCTTCAAGCTCAACAAGCGGCTCGCTTCTGGGAATATTATCGTTTGCGGCCACATATAATTCGAGGCCTCTGTCTTGCAAAAAGGCCTTCAGTTGATTTTCAATTTCGCGCTTCATTTCTGTAATAAGTACATGATACATAGATTTTCTACCTTTTCGTGTATACAACTTTTCGTATGTGAGACACCCCAGAACGCTACGTAAAAATTTGTGGTGCTGTTGCTTTTTAGACACAAAAAAGTTAAAATATAGTTAATAAAATCCCGTTTTACGGGATAATTCCAAAAAATCCGAAGAATTTTTCCTAAAATTACAATCCATGGTTTATTTTGCTCACCTACTCATTATCTGCCATGTTTAATCCAACCGCCTGCAAATACCTGCGCCAGCGCTGAAACAAGCCCGGGTCCTGCGATGATTACCATGCCGCTAGCAGCACGCAACGCTTTATCTTCCTGCATTCCCGTCGTTTTTTGTAATATGACGGCCAGCTTGCGATAGGCCCATTCCGTCGGCTTTTCAAGAACGGTGCCGAAAAGCCCGATACAGAGCAAGTGTGTCGTAGCGCCGATAAGCCCGTTCCACAGGGCGGTGGGTTTGTCCGCATTGGGGATGCCTTGCTTGCGTTTCTGTATTTCTTCCCGCTTTTCCAGCGCGAACTGCGTCGCTGTGGATAGAAAGTTGTCGCTCACGAAAAGTACGATGCCTTTAATCAATATATCTGCGATTCTTTGCGCACGGCCATGTATAGACAGGCTATGGTAGGAAAGTTCCTTGCTTTCGCCTTCCTCTTCTCCCAGCACGTGCAACATTCTGTGAAACGAGCTTTTTTCAATCCGTTGCACATGGGGTTCGATCCCTTCGGTCACTTTCTTGCGGATAAAATTATCATTTTGAAGCAAAAGCTTATCCGTTGCCGGGCTGATGATAAGGGCTCCCAGGGTCGAGAAACCTTCACCGAAGGCTACATTCCTAAGATTCCTAACAAATTGTTTATCGCTTAACGGATTCCAGGCAGCCATAGCTTTCGCTTTACACAGATGAATACCATTCTATCATAGCAAATTCCGGTAAACATATTGTGAATATTGCGTTACAATTTGTCCCAGGTAACCATTGGAAATCAGCCGCTTGTATGAGCCTTTTCCTGAAACCCTGCGAGTTTGTGATGGGCGGCGCATCCCTGGAGGCGTTGCCTCCTGCCGCGCTGCCTGAAATCGCGTTTGCCGGGCGCTCCAATGTCGGAAAATCAAGCCTGGTCAATGCCCTGACCGGGCGCAAAACACTGGCTAAGGCCTCCAACACACCGGGGCGCACACGGGAAATCAATTTTTTCAATCTGGCAGAAAGGCTTATGCTGGTGGATTTGCCCGGTTACGGCTATGCAAAAGCGCCGAAAAAAGAGGTGGCGCGCTGGACAAGGCTGGTAAAATCATACCTGTCTGGCCGCCCATCGCTGCGCCGCGTCTGCCTGCTGATTGACTCGCGCCACGGCTTCGGCAAAGGCGATGCGGAAATCATGGACATGCTCGATGATGCCGCCGTCACCTATCAGTTGATATTCACCAAGTCCGACAAGGTGAAAGCTTCCGGGCTTATGCAAGTGACCGACGCCGCCTATGCGCTCATCAAGCGCCACCCCGCCGCCCATCCGCATATCATCGTCACCAGCTCGGAAAAGAAGGATGGCATAGAGGAGTTGAGGGAGGAGTTGGAAGCGATGGCGATACGTACATAATTTTCCAAAATAGGGAAAAAAGAAGCTTTGCCATAGGTCTAATAAACAAAATTAACCGTCATTGCGAGCAAGGCGAAGCAATCCAGTTTTTGCAACTGGCAGACTTTCTGGATTGCCACGACCGCTTCGCAGTCTCGCAATGACAACTTCAATGTAAAAAGCAAGAAAAATTAAATTCATTCACACGGCTGTATAGTTCTGATGTGGAAATATGCCCGTAAAATCCTCTCCCTCCGGGAGAGGAAGGGTGGCGGAATAGAATTGTACAGTCTTGAACTCATTCAACAGCTTTATATGCGCCAAAACCGTCACACAATCGTAACTTTTTTATCACTATGAACCATGGTAAATTCTCCGCCATGGATCTTGCACTTAATATCTGATGAGGCCCCTGCCTCTTCCAGTGTGCAAGTGTGGGTACTCCGGCGCAAAGTATTCACTGTCTAATGTAATGCGATACTTAGTGAAGTGATTATAGAAGCAGAAAAAAGGAGGACCTTTATGCTTCTAAAGAAAAAGAATATCCCACTTTTGGCAGGGCTGGCGTTGTTTTGGGTAATCTTGTCCGCTTGCGGGGCATCCACAGGGCCATCTCATAGAACATCCACCGGGACAGCTTCTTCTTTGGCATCTGGGACAACGTCCACACCAAAACCGCGTTTTATCGTTTTCGGGATGACTACAAAAACGTACTCGGTGAACGATATCCTTGGCAATGCACCGAAGTTTACGTTTCCCCAAAATGATACTGGGGTTACCGGGTTTCAACTCGGTAGCATCCAAACTGGGGTAATGGCAGTCGAAGCTCTCGGTGCGCCCGCATCTGCGGACCTCGTTCATCTGAACGGTGTGCCTAACGGAAAGATTGGCAATGATGGAAGCATAGATGGAACACCGTGCTTAAAAAATTCTAAAGGGGAAACGGAGAGCTGCGTTCTCTCCTGGAACTTTTGTGGCTCCTACAACGTGACGTGTACGCCAAGCGAAGCTGCACTAGACGCTGGATGCTCGATTTTCTTGTGGCAGGCTCTGACACAAGATGTGGGCTATACGTCCACGAAGCTGGCAAATGCGTATATATTAAATTTTTCCGGGAAAGATCCGGTTACAGTGGCTTATGGATGTTATGTCGATGTGATGTAATTTCATAACCACACCAGTTGTAACACCCCCCTCTCACTTCCAAGCGCGGGAAGTGGGAGGGAGGGCCGTTGCGTTCATTCCTACCATTTCCGCGCCAGCATTGCTTCCATCAGTTCGCAGACATAGCCGGAATACATCTCCTGAAAGATTTCCCGGCAGTTAAGAAATAATTCTGCCAGTTCCGTCGCTGCTTTTTGTATCTCTTCCACCACTTGCGCATCGGTTGCCAGCGTTCCTTGCTTGAAGTAATGCATCCGGACGATCACTTCCAGCTGCAAATAAGGATTTGGATGGGTAGTGCTATTTTTCAGCGTCTGCAGGATAATCTCCGCATAACGCCTTGCGTAGCGTTCTTCCAATCGCTGCCTGTCCTCAAGAGTCATGTGTTTTCTCCCCCTGAAAATGAAAAAACCACCAGCTTGCACTGGTGGCGGGGGTTCGTAAAACCTACCTTGTGAGTGGTTTGCATGTGCCTTTAGGCTTGCGCTTTGAACATACGCACATGCCCCCCGCCTCAAAAAGACAGGGGTATGAGTCACGGTCATACTAACCGCACAAGGAAAAGGGTTACGACACCCCATAAGCGCCACTGCGCGCTCACAAAAACCATGATAATCCGAATACGTCTCCGGTCAACAGGAATGCGCAGACACCCTTGCCATATACAGGAAAGCTGCTATCGATCTAAATATCTCGTCATTGCGAGCCGAAGGCGAAGCAATCCAGCCGCATAACATGTTGAGACATTTTTGGATTGCCGCGCTCCCTTTGGTCGCTCGCAATGACAATGTATTAGTTTAACCAAGGAATCCTATGAACAAAGCCGACACGATACGCGCCCTACTGGAAGCCACCTTTACGCCTTCCCTCCTGAATATTACCGACAATTCCTCAATGCATGCAGGCCATGCAGGCGTAAGGCCGGGCGGTGAAACCCATTTCCGTGTCGAGATTACCTCGGAAAAATTCACCGGCCTTTCCCGCATCGCCCGCCACCGTCTCATTAATGACAGTCTGAAAGAACTTTTCCAGCAGGGCTTGCATGCGCTCGAAATTCATACAAGATCGCCCGAATAGAGTCGTTCTTTCTTATATTTCCTGTCATAAAAAATTCACAAAACTGCGCTATAGTGTTTTTCATAATTCCATTATAATGCCGCATAGAAAATTGGTATGTTGGTGATTAGTACCTTATGTGGTTGAACCACAAGAGAGGAAGTGTTCTTTGGAACCAATCCAAAATCCAGTCACACGGTTAGATGCACTTGCCCAAACAGTTGAAGAGACTTTCGAAAAATTGAAAAGCTCCTTAGAAACTATTGGTAATGGTGAAGTTAACCAGGATTTATTAGTCCAATTTGTACTCTTTATGAAGCCTGTAAGGGAAGCAATGCTTGAATATGCTTCTTTATGGGCCCAACTATTCGAAAGCTGGGGTAAGTACGATTCTGGACAGCAGCAGACGATGTTCGAAATTAACGAAAGAATCAACCCCCTCGTCCCCCAACTTAAAGAACTTACACAGAAGGCAAAGACGGTCATCAGCCGCTGGAATCCTTCGGATACTCAATAACCCGTCGCCTACCTTCCCCAAGAAGCAGAAAAAAATTTCTGCTTCTTGGCGGTAGACGACCATTGAATTTATCAGTGTTTTTACATATCCAAATCTGAAACACCCACTTGACTAGGAAATCCTTGCTATATAGCGTGCAGTTCTTACTACTTTTATTTGTTATCATGTAAAAATGATAGAATTCATCGGATTCCTTGCCGCTGTGCTCACCACCGCCTGCTATATTCCGCAAGCCTGGCATGTTTTTAACACACGCAACACTGGCGGTATTTCGCTGCTCGCCTATCTTACCTTATTCTGCGGCATCGCCCTGTGGCTCATCTATGGGTTGTTCCTCCACAGCCTGCCTTTGATATTCGCTAATGGAATCACACTGCCATTCGTAGGCATCGTCATCGCGATGAAGCTGAAGCATAAGTAATATGTTTTAATTGTAAATTAGGAAAAAATTATGGCTACATTAACAATTTATACCCATAATACAAAACCCTCAAGATATAGCAGAGCAATATTGAAACTCCTTTGGATCCGGAATCCATTCCAAAGTTAACAAGAGTTTTTTTTCGCATAGAAAAAACCGGAGAAAGATATGGATACGAATTATACCAAGATGGAAATTTCGTAGCTGAGGGAATAGGAGGGTTCTCATCCCGAAAAGTAGCCAATCATTCTTTGTTTATGCCAGAGAATCAAACTACTTTAGAATTTCGTGTATATAAATTACAGGCTACAAAGAGAAGCGCAACGAGTGACGATTATATTAGAGTCGGCGACCCAGAGATTTTGACGGTTACCTTGAAGCCTGGTCAAAAGCAACAACAAGAAAGAGAACTTTAATTCTACATTAGCCTTCAATAGTCGCCCGCGCCTCAGCAGCAAACCTGCGGTAGCGCATTGCGCCAAGCGGCAATATCAGGCAGTAAATCAGCCCGCTGACATTGAACATGATCCATGGTTCTATAATGACCAATACCATCACCACCGCGCAGGCCAGCATGATGGGTAGCACCCATTCATGCCGGATCACCAGCTTTTTCGCGGCAAGCGTCGGAATCCGGCTGGCCATCAGGACAGCGACCACCGCTGCCCATATGGCGCACATCACAGGCTTGTCAAAGAGTCCAGGCATCATATGAAAACTTGCGACCAGCGGCATTAGCGCCAGCATGGCGCCTGCGGGCGCGGGCACGCCGGTAAAAAACTTCTTCTGCCAAGGCTCGACAGATTCCTCCTCCAGGTTGGTGTTGAAGCGCGCCAGCCTGAGCACGCAACACACCGCAAAAAACAGCACTATCGCCCAACCGATGCCTTCAAGCGTGTTCAGCTTCCATAGATACAAGACAATCACGGGCGAAACGCCGAAGCAGAGAAAATCCGATAACGAATCCAGATGCGCGCCGAACGTGGTGGTGGAGTTAAGAAAACGCGCAATGCGCCCGTCCATGCCGTCAATCACCGCCGATGCCACGAGCAGGGTAACGGCGGTTTCGAACCTGCCGTCGATAGCGAAGCGTATTGCCGACAGGCCGCAGCAGAGTCCGGCAAGTGTCACCATATTCGGAAATAAACGGCTTAAGTGAAATACTTTCAGGCGTTTTCGTCCGAGCTTTTGCATTATGCTATCTACACCCGTGTTCCGGTCCGGGCCGCTTCAGGCGACGCCAGATCCGCAAGCACCGTCTCGCCGCCCACCGCGCGTTGCCCGACAATCACCAGCGGCTGCACGTTTTGGGGAAGATATACATCCATCCGGCTGCCGAAACGAATAAGGCCGAAGCGCTGGCCGGATTTCACTTCCTGCCCGTTATTTAAATTGCAGACGATCCGCCTTGCGACCAGCCCTGCTATCTGGACAAACCCAACCGTTACGTTTTCCGCCGTGGTGACGGCGACATACTGGCGTTCATTTTCTTCACTCGCTTTATCGAGCGAGGCGTTAAAGAAAGCCCCCGGACGGTAATGCGTCGCTTTCACCGTACCGGAAAGCGGAACCCGATTGATGTGGACATCAAATACATTGAGAAAAATACTGATACGGTTGTGTTCCTCCGTTCCCATCCCCAACTCTCCCGGTGGGACAACTTTGGTTATTTTCTGCACCAACCCGTCGGCAGGGCTTAAGATCAACCCTGCGCGCGTGGGTACGGAGCGTACCGGATCGCGGAAAAAATAGGCGCACCACAGCGTCAATACCACCCCAATCCAGAAAAGTATGCTGGAAAACAGGGCAAGGATGGCTGTCGCCACCGCGAAAATGGAAATGAACTTCCAGCCTTCATTATGTATTGGCGGAATGGTTTTGCAGATGGTGATAAGTATGTTATCTTCTTTTTCCGACATGTTTTCCCCCGGCTGCTCATAACATAAGCTGGAATTAAACAGCCCCTCTAATTTAATGTCAATTAGTCTTATGCCTAATGTCTTAATTATAGGCTCCTTTCCCGAAAATCCGACGCTGGTGAAAGGCGGCGTACAGGCTTCGGTTTATGGCCTGGCGCGGGCGCTACGTATGCGTAACGATACGGCAAAGGTCAAAGTGCTCTCACTGCCGGTGCCGGGAGCGCTACGCCCGAAGGTTCCATCGGCCAATGTGTACGGCATCGAAGTCACCTACCTGCGTGCATGGCGTTTTCTGGCGACTTCCCTGCTCCATCTGCCGTTCATACTACATCAGATAAAGAAAAACTATAGGCCAGTGGTGCATATCCACGGCACTGGCGCGCTCCAGTGCGCATTGCTTGCGGTGTTGCGCTTGCTGCCGGTCAAATCGGTATGGACGCTTCATGGCATCACCGAAAAAGAAACCCTGCATCGCTACCGCGACACTAAAAAATGGTCATGCCTTGCCCGCCACTGGTTTTATAAAGCCTTGGAGCGTTTTTCCCTGAAAGTGGCCCCGCATGTCATCGTGGATACACCCTATGTCAGGGAAGAAATTCCCCATAATAATAATGTTTCCGTTATTCCCCAAGGTATATTCGGCACCGAATTCACCACAGCAAAGGACAATGATCGCAGCGAACCGCTGGTGCTAAGCGTTGGGGTCATCTCTCCACGCAAAGGCCACCATCTTACTATCGAAGCGTTTGCCGAGGTAAGAAAAAAACTGCCGCAAGCCAAGCTGGTAATTGCCGGCGCTGTCACCGATACTGCCTATTACAAACGGCTCAAGGCGCTTATCATTCAGCATGCGCTTTCGGAGCATGTGGAGCTTGCCGTCAACCTGCCGCGCGCGGAACTGACTGCATTGCTGGCACGCGCGCGGATTTTTGCCCTGCATTCCCAAGAGGAGTCACAAGGCATCGCCTTGTGCGAGGCACTGGCGGCAGGCCTCCCGGTCGTTGCTACTAAAACTGGCGGTATTCCCTTTATTATTACCGATTGCAAGGACGGTTTACTGGTGCCTTACGGCGATATCCGCAGGTTCGCTGCCTCCATCCTCTTTTTACTGACTGAAAAAGAGGTTTACCGGAAAATGTCCGCAAATGCCAAAGCCGCGGGCAGCCGTTTCGATTGGAAACAGGTAAGCGAAGCTGTGGTAAAGCTGTACGGAAGGCTTTAAAATCAGTAAGAAGCTGTCTACTAAGGAAGAATCTATGACGCGCTTTGGTTATTTTCTGTTTAACATTCTGCTGGTTGGCTTCATATACGGCCTGGTATATTGGGGCGGCGCAAGACAGGATACCCTCCTCTATACGGTCAAACTTTTCTCCGCGCCTTATGTCGCCGCCAATTTTATCATGGCGCTTTACGCGCTCATCCGCTGGTTTATGACCCAAGACTCGGACATTTCCCGGGAAGGCTTAACATTTCTCTATACCACCTGGCTTGTTAGCCTGCTGACCTTTATCGTGTGCGAACTGCTAAGCCACGATATGCTGCATTTATTACATTAGACTTCCTGTGAAACTCGCTGCGGCGAGAAAAGCGCGAAGGAAATTCGGCACGGAAAAACTTGAGCGTACAGAGAAGTACGTGAGTTTTGAGTACGGAATTTCCAAGCAGATTTTCCGGCGCAGTAGAGTTTCGGAGGAAGTCTATTAACGGATTGTTACCCTTGGTACTTAAGCCGTAACACCGTTTTCTGGAGAAAATTGACGCTAACCTGCTCGGGAGCGATGGGTGCGCCGCAGATCGCATGTACTGGCTGTGAAAGCAGCCTAGGAATATATCTCCGGAACGACCCGATATATTTGCGGCTGAATATGCTGCCCCAGAGGCCAATCAATGCAATAGGATATACCGGAACCGGGCTGCGCTTGATGATGGATTCTATGCCGGTTTTAAACCGCCCCAGGCTGCCCGTATAGGTAAGTTGGCCTTCCGGAAAAATGCAAATAAGATCGCCGGCTTCAAATCCCGCAGCAATTTCATCCAGCGCGCGCGTCACGCTTTCGCGCGTGGGCGCAATAGGGATGGCGCGGTTGCAGACCATCAGGTAATGGAGCACGGGCAGCTTATAGATCTCCTCATCAATGACGAAACGCACGGGACGCCTGCAGCCCGCCGCTATCACCAACCCGTCCGCATAGGATACATGATTGCTGATGAGCATGGCCGCACCGAATTCCGGAAGCTGCTCAAACCCTGTATACCGGGGGTCGTATACCGCCACACATAACAGCCGCGCCAGATAACGGTAAAGAGGTTCCGGGTTGGAGAAAAACGAGAAATTCAACAAGATTCCCTCTTAGTTCTATCTCGTTATACGCTATAACATATTGGCCTGTCCCGCAAGTTACGCGTATGTAACATTACGTTGGCTACCCTCCCGGGCACACGGATAGATCCAGATTCTATTCCGAATCCGTTTTTTTCTTATGTTTATGATGTCTCTGCTCATCTGGGGCGGCAGCAGGCTTAGAGGCTGGGGTGGCAGAAGGGATTTCTATCTTTGTTCCCTCGCGTAGATTATCCGTCCCATCAATCACAACAACGTCGCCTTCGCTGATGCCATCCGTGATTTCCACCGTATCGCCTTCGCTGATGCCGGTCTTCACTGGCTGGACCGTCACGCTATTATCCGGTTTGGTTTTATAGACAAACGTACCAGCAGAGCCGCGCTGCACTGCTGAAGCCGGGATAAGCACCACTCCCTGTTTCGTATCGATATGACATTTTATATTCACGAACTGGCTGGGAAACAGCGCATAGTCATTATTGGGGAATTCCGCCCGCAATTTCACCGTACCAGTGGTGGGATCCACCTGATTATCAATCGCATATACCGATCCGGTGGCGAGTTTTACCTTACCTGCCCGGTCTGAAGCTTCAGCATTTATGGTCTCACCTGCATGCATCCGGCTTATCACTTCCGGGATATTATCCTCCGGCAGGGTGAATATCGCGGTAATAGGCTGTAGTTGGGTTATCACGACGATACCGTTTGTATCGGAAGAATGAATGATATTGCCGGGATCTACCTGCCGAAGCCCCACTTGTCCGGCAAAAGGAGCGGTAATACGGGTGTAGGCAATCTGCACTTTCGCATTATCCACTTGGCCCTTATCGTTTTGCACCGCGCCTTCATACTGCTTGACCAATGATGCCTGCAAATCCAGCTGCTGCTTGGCGATAGAATCCTGCGCAAACAAAGTCTTATACCGTTCCAGGTCAATCCGTGCCTGCTTGAGCAGCGCCGTATCACGCGTCATCTGGCCTTCCGCCTGTTCCAACTGGGCTTGGAAAGGCCGTGCGTCGAGTTCGGCAAGCAAATCATCTTTTTTGACCACCTGCCCTTCCTTGAATAAAAGCCGCATCAGCTGGCCGTCGACGCGGCTATGCACCGTGACCGTATTCATCGGCGTCACATTTCCAAGCCCGATCAGGTTTACATTGATAGTGCCGGTTTTTGCCGGAGCGACGGAAACCGGAATAGGCCCGCTGTTTTTGCCCTTGGCGCCATGGGTCTTATCGTCACCCGTACCGTGAAAAAAATACCAGCCCACCAATGCGAGCGCCACTATGATTACTATTGCCCTGAGTCGCATATCTATCCAAATTAAACCAATCCTGTAACTAGTACGAATCAGGTCTATAATAACTTTGGATACGTTAAAATAATATTAAGGTTAGAGATAGCGCTATTATGTCAAAATCCGGTGACCACGATTTGTTGCCAGAAAGATACTGTTTTCAGGCCTTCCCGTCCCTATTCTTCTTCCACATATTGTTTTTCGAGCTTCTCATGACGTTCCTGCGCTTCGATGGTCATGGTCGCAATCGGGCGCGCTTCCAGGCGTTTGATGCCGATTTCTTCGCCGGTTTCTTCGCAATAGCCATAGGTACCATCTTCGATACGCGCTAAAGCAGCATTTATCTTCTCAATGAGCTTGAGATAGCGGTTGCGGGTGCGCAGTTCCACGCCTGCATCGGTTTCCAGCGACGCCCGGTCGGAAATATCCGGCTCATGCCAGTTCTCTTCCCTTAAATGATCTATGGTTTCACGCGATTCGTCTATCAGCTCCTTGCGCCAGTCTGTCAGCTTCTGGCGGAAATATTCGAGCTGCTTTGGATTCATGTATTTTTCGTTTTCCGACGGCTTGTAGGACGAAGCAAGTTTCACGGCCATAGGTCTAATCTCCTCTAAACACAAAAAAAGAGGGGTGAATTATAAAGTATGATGAGGGGGAATGCAACATCATTTACGCCGGCATAAAAATCCGCCACGGTCATTTTCCCTGATCCTGGGCGGGGAGAAATAAAGCCAATTTTATTTCGACAAGATATGATGTTTATAGAAACCGTATACGCTGATGACCATCCAGGCGATCACCGTATAAAATACCGGCAATTCTGTGCCGTTATGCAGCGTGATGCCGATAAAGAACGCACCAAGCCCGTTCATGACGATATAATGCGTGTCGGTTACCTTGAGCTGGCCTACCATCAACATGAAATAGCTGATGAGCAAAAATACAATCCCCACATATCCCATAAGTGCAATAAACGAATCCATACTCTGTTATCCTTTTCCAAACCGTTCCTATAATATTTCTTTACTAGTGAAAGCGATTTTTTTGCTTCATTCCTGCTAAATATAGCAGAAATCTGCGGAAAAGTCATTAATAATATTGCACCGCAATATACTGGATATTGCTCTGCGGAATAGAATTGTTATAAATTAATTCTCCCTATTCATTACGTCATGCCGTGGCTTGACCACGGCATCTCCTGAGATACCGCGATCGAGTCGTGGTATGACAAACAATTGTAAATCCAGGCTACTTTTTCTCCGAGGGAATTTTACCTGTTCTGCTTATTAAATAATTCAAATACTTCATTCAATCCATTAATACGCTTACGGACGGAGTCAGACAACAGATCCTCCGCTTCCGGACCAAAGGTGACTTCTATATTGCCTTTCTTATGCGATAAGGTCACATGTTTGAGATTCCCCGTATGGCCTCCTGACAGCAGGAACGCCAGATGGGCGGCGGTGCCAATCAAACGTGCAAAGAGTTTTTCTTTCTCTTTCACGAGCGACACGACAGAGGATTTCAGCTTAAGTTTGAACTGGTAACGATGATACAGCGCCATCGCCAGCGTCACCCGTTCGAAATGGGAAAGCCCGGCAAGGGTGGACTGGATAACGCGGAAAAATGCCCATTCGGATCGATAGTCCGGGTGAATCCGCCAGGCAATTTCGCTTAAAATACAGACGGCAAAACGCAACCGGCGGTTGGCATCGTTTTCCTGCTCGAATAAAGGGGACATCCAGGTGAACAGCTCACGCGCATAGCCGGATGCACGCCCATGCTGGGACGCCAGATCGGTACAGGATGCAATTAAAGGATCTTCATTGCGCAGAAAAGGCGCCAGCTTTTCGTAGAGATACCCTTCACGGATGCCGCTGGCACTGAAAACCACGTCTACAGGCTGGGTGATATCGAGAATACGGTCCATCACCAGCGCCGCCGGAATCAGGGAATCCACGCGTTCACTGGAAGCGCCCGGCATTTTTTTAAGCTGCTGCACCGGAGAATGGATAATTTCTTTCAGGAATACCCGCATCGGCCCGGTTTTTACCGTATAATGATGGACGATATCGAGCGGATATTTCTCTTTATGCATATGGATATGGGCCAATGCACGGAAACTGCCGCCAATCGCATAAAAACTCTGGGGATGTACTTTCTCCAGCCAGATTTCGGCAGAAAAAGCTTCTTCAATGATTTTAGCAATCTTTGCCGTATTTCCCTTGCCGGCATCAAGCAAGCGCAAAGGGCCGATGGGAATGGTCGCCTGCTCAAAAATACCGTTCTTTTCAATCCCGACCAGTTCTATGCTGCCGCCGCCCAGATCCCCTGCCAGCCCTTGCGGCTTATAAATAGAGGAGAATATCCCGCCAGCGGCGAGCTGCGCCTCCTTCTTGCCCGAAACCACTGTAATATTGACCCGGTATTTGCGTTCTAGGCTTTCGACAAACGCGGCACCGTCCATAGCGTCCCGCACCGCCGCAGTCGCCAGTATCTGCAGTTCCACCACATCCATCACATGCACCAGCGCCAGAAAGCGCTTCATGGACGCTTCCACCAGCTTTACGCCCTCTGGGTTCAGTCTTCCGGTAAGCGTAAGCCCTTTGGCAAGGCTGCAGAATATCTTCTCGTTGAATAAAGGCAACGGCACACGCTTTATGCCGTCATAGACCACCAGACGGATGGAATTCGACCCGATATCGATGACCCCTAGCCTGCCCTCATGCGCGGTTTCTCCATCAGCCCATTGGGTATCCTTGCGGTTTTTCACTTTTTTCCCACTTCCTTGAGCTGGCGTTCCATACGATCATGGAAAAACTGGATGATATTCGCCGCCGTTTCCTCGACCGACCGGCGAGTAACATCAATGACCGGCCATCGGTTTTTCTGGTACAGGCGCCGGGATTCCAGGATTTCGCGCTCAACTTTTTCATTATCCACATAATTCGTATCTTCGTCCTGCTTCAGCAGCTGCAACCTGCTCTTTCGTATCTGGATGAGGCGATCCGGGGTAATGGTAAGCCCGACAATCAGCGGCTTGGTGAGCTCCTCCAACTCAGGCGGCAGCGGACAGCCGCTCACATAAGGCACATTTGCCGCCTTGAATCCCCGGTTGGCAAGATAGACGCAAGTAGGCGATTTCGACGTCCTGGATACCCCCACCAGAATAATATCCGCATTATTCAGATCCCATGTCGCCTGCCCGTCATCATGGGCAAGGGTAAAGTTTATCGCCTCCACGCGCGAGAAATATTTTTCGTCCAGCTCATGCTGGCGGCCGGGAATCAACGAGCTTTCAATTCCCAGATAGGCGGAAAGTTCCGAGATAACCTGGGCCAGTATCGGGATGCAGGGAAGGGAGAGCTTTAGGCATTCGGCCTTTAATATGTCACGCAGGTTTTTGTCCACCAGCGTATACATCACTACGCCCGGGTTTGCCTGGATACCGGCAATCACCTTATCCAGCTGCGTCTTGGTGCGCACGAGCGACCAGATATGTTCATCCACCTCGATATTATCAAACTGCGCCAGCGCCGCGCGTGAAACGCTGCTGACAGTTTCCCCCGTAGAATCCGATATCAAATGTAAATTAA
>JABDGA010000025.1 GCA_013286285.1 Alphaproteobacteria bacterium
GGCAAGCTCAAGGATGCCGTTAACGATAATTAAGAAAAGGATAATCCCATGCCCCTTACCAGTTCACGAATCGCAGGTATTGTAGCATTTATCATACTGCTGATAGCCGGGTGGTTTTTTTCTCACCCTGCCTGATACGCGCACGGCATCACAGAAAGTCGGCGACGCGATTCATGATCTGGATAAGGGGCCGGATAAGGCCTTCAGGCAGCTTGAGAGCCGCACTCCGGGAGAAAAAGCAGGAGATGCGATAAAGGATGCCGGTGACAGCATTAAGCGCTCTACCTCGAATCCGAATCCCTAAAACTAGCGTGTCAGCGGTGCCGGAACAGACGAACTGCAGGCCCAGATAAGCAGGATAATCCAGCCTATACCTGTCCAGCCCAAAAGAATGTTCAGGATTAGAATGGCCAGCCGGTCGGAGTGCAGGCGGGAATATGCCACAACGCTCGGGATGAAATGAATGCACAGGGATAATATCCCGATAAGCATAAGAACTATAGGATTAATAGTCCCAACCCATACGAACATGTCATTATTCACCATAGCGTGTCCCTTTCTTTGAAATCATTGGAACAGTGAATGCAATATTCTATAAATATTCGATAGGGAAAATATCCTCACTATTTCTTAACAGCATGGAACAGATGCACCATGCTTGCCACACCGAGCAAGGGCGCAAAAAGATTAAGCACCGGAACGGTGGAACACAGGCTGATGGTGATGCCGGTCAGCCATATGGAAGAGCGGGCTTTTTTTTGTAACATCAGGGCCTCCGCTTCCGTTACCCGTCTCCCCGCCGCCATGCGAAAAAACTGCATCCCGAGTAGATGGCCGTTGACTCCGTAATAGATCGCGATGCCGACAATCGGCATAAAGTATAACGGCAGGCACAGCAGATTGAGGGCCAGCGCTTTCAGGCAGAATAGCGCATCCTGCAAGATATTGGGCCAGAAAGGAGGCTGAGGCGGCAGCATTTGTGGATAATCTTCACGTTCAATGACCATGGCGACTTTATCATCGAAAAAGCTGACTAATAATGGATATAATAAAGGAAAAAGAAACCATGCGATAATCATACCGCCTGCACTTCCCAGCGCATGCAGCAGGAATCCCTCCCCACCGGATATACCTATATAAGCGCCCAGAATGCTGGAAAGGATCCAGGCCAGCCCCCACCATCCCAGCGCATAGGCCAGCAGGCAATAGAACAGCAGCTTCAGCACATCCGGCAGGAATAAATTGCGCAGCGATTTCACAAAAATGGTTATCAGCATGCCTTTATCTCCCTACCCAATCCGTTGGAACGGCGGCTATGTGTAGTACATCTGTTCATACAATCCCAATATCATAGGAAATCGTCTTTATCGGAAGGAATAGGCGATGCAGAATAGTCACCGTGATACTGAAAACCAGTATTGCATTCGCCTGGTGCATGGCCGCAAGCGGGATAGGCACCACAAACAGCAACGTCAAAACCCCGAGCAGAAACTGCACCACAAAAATTGAAAACAGGATCGGCAGCAGATGGGCGATATGCGGGTTATTACGGCCAATCAGCCAGAAAAGAGGCAGGAGTAACGCCAGCATATAGGCCATCACCCGGTGAATAAACTGCACCGTGGTCGCATCCTCGAATATATTTTTATACCACTCCGGGAAAGGCCATACCCCTTCCGGTATCCAGACGCTGTCCATACGCGGAAAGCTGTTATAACTTAATCCCGCATGCAGGCCGCTGACCGCACCGCTGAGAATTATTTGTGAGAAAATTGCCGTCCCCGTCAGGATTGCAAATATCTTAGGAATCAGGGTTGGCTTGGGCAATTCAAATCCCCCGATGCCCTGTTTCGGGTAGGAAAAAGTGAGTATCTGCCACAATAGCAGGCCAAAAAACAGATATTGCAAGCCAAGCTGCAGGCTCAAGCGGTAAGGCGTAAAATGAATATCTTCCAACAGGTTGTTCTGCGCCATATAGAAACACGCCCCAGGCAGTAAACCGCCAAATGCAAACACAGCGCCCAATTTTACACTCTCCCGTACGCACAGCATCCGTAGGAAAGAGAGCAAAAACAACGGCAGCAACGCTACGGCAACCAGCCCATAGGTAAGCACAGCATACATATATTCCAGTGCATAAATCAGCCTGAACTCATCCAGCGCAATGGTGGGAAAGGCTTTCTGGAATGGCGGCAAGGCTTTATAAATTTCAAGTTCCTGTGCAAAATCCTGGTCATTCAGGGGAGGCATCCATTCGCTGATGGGCCGCCACTGGGTAATGGACATTCCGGATTCCAGAAGATGGGACGCACCGCCTATCACCATGATAACCACAAGGATTACCAGACAGAAAAACAGCCAGACGCTTACGATTCGTGTTATGGTTTGGGGTTGCATTGCCATTATCTGATGTTATAAGCGCAAAAAGCAAAAAGTTTAACTTAAAAATCGCCATGAAACATTATACGGCATTTTCCCTGTTTTACCTGCTGGGCATTTTTCTCTGGGGGCTTGGATACCTCGCGATTCTCCCGCCTTTTGAGGGATTCGACGAAAGTTCGCATTATTCGGGCATACGGGAAATTGCCGATACGGGCAAACTGCCGGTTTACGGGAAAAGCCGCATTGATACTGTGGTGACAGATTACCAGAATAACGCACCTTCCCCTTATGGAACCCTGAACCCTCCCTTTGATCAGAATATCACTTACTTCAAATTCTTTGCCCGTCCCGATCGGATAGACAGCTACATCACCACTTATCGGAACACCCCCATAGCCCACAGCTATATACCCAGTGATAACTTAAGCTGGGAAGCCCAGCATGCGCCGCTTTATTACCTGTTGCTTGCGCCGTTTGAGATAATCAGCGAGAAGCTGTCACTTGTTACCCAAATATTCATGCTGCGACTTGGGTCATTCCTGATTGCACTTGCCGGAATTGCACTTGCACTCTACGCGGCGCGGCATTCTCCCGAAGCTTTACTGGGTTTTGCAGTATACCCTATTCTTTTTCCGATGTTCTTTCCTGAATTCGCACGCCTCGGCAACGATTCCTTATCCATGCTCGTCTGTGCAGTGCTGGCGTTGCTGGTCAGGCGCTATTCACGCGATATCAGCAACAGCAACCTGTATCTTGCCCTGGGCGTAACGCTTGGCATCGGGTTACTCACCAAAGCCTTTTTCATTCCGATTACCGCCGCAATCGCCGTATGGCTTTTTGCAAGCAATACAGTGCTAAACCCACGCCATATGCCGCGCACCATTGAAAATGTAGGCCTTCTGCTGATGACTGCCATTGTAACCGGTGGGTTCTGGTATGTTTATAAATTAGCCAATCATGTACCCATTGTCGGCTTTGAAGAACCGCAAACTTTGGCTGAACAGGGCGGTTTGGTTGCCGGGCTGAGGCAGCATTTTTCCGTCCTCGGCATGCTGCAGGGCTTCGCAGTCAATTTTGTCACCTGGATATGGGCAGGCACCTGGTCGCTCGCCCGCATGCATGCGCTACTCTATGCTCCGATCATCCTGCTGGCCGTCCTGGTGCTCATCGCATTTGCCATGAAACTCAAAGAAAAGCCTCTGGCAGATCCGGCATGGCTTACAGTCTTCCTTTTCGGTTTCTTTGCGCTGGGCTTTCTGCGTCACATGGTCATCAGCCTTGCCATCAAGGGCATCGGCAACACCCCGGCATGGTATCTCCATATACTGCTGCCCTTCGCCGCACCGTGCATCGGCATCGGCATTACCACCCTCTTGCGGCATACATGGGGTAACATCATCATAAAAATTCTGCTGGCGCTTGCAGGGCTGTTCCAGCTCGCAGCCATCTGGTCACAGGTCGCGCTTTTCAGCGGCTGCGCAACCAAAGGCACAGATAAATACTATGTTTTTTCCAATGACAGCTTTTGCCTTGATAAAACCGGCAGGATATTCAATAACCTCTCTGTACTCGCCTGGCCTCATCTGGCTTTGGTGGGATTCGGCGGCGGCCTGATCTGCCTGTGCATTGTTATCTATAGAATGGGAACTTTACGTGAAGAAAAAAATTAAGAAAGTCGTGCTGGCCTACTCCGGCGGCCTGGACACCTCCATCATCCTGCGCTGGCTGCAGGAAAATTATGAATGTGAAATCGTGACCTTTACCGCCGATCTGGGACAAGGCGAGGAACTGGAGCCTGCGCGTAAGAAAGCGCAGATGATGGGCGCATCCAAAATATACGTGGAAGATCTGCGCGAAGACTTTGTAAAGCATTATGTATTCCCCATGTTCCGTGCCAATGCGCTGTATGAGGGAGTCTACCTGCTTGGCACCTCCATCTCCCGCCCGCTCATCGCGAAACGCCAGATTGAAATTGCGCTGGAAACCGGGGCGGATGCCGTGGCACACGGTGCTACCGGCAAGGGTAACGATCAGGTGCGTTTCGAGCTTGGTTATTATGCACTGAAACCCGATATCAAAGTTATCGCTCCATGGCGCGAGTGGGATCTGACGTCGCGTACGAAACTCATCGAATACGCGGAAAAGCACCAGATTCCCATTGCCAAGGACAAGCGCGGCGAAGCCCCTTACTCCACCGATGCCAACCTGCTGCATATTTCCTACGAGGGAAAAGTGCTGGAAGACCCCTGGCAGGAACCGCATGAGGATATGTTCACGCGCTCGGTGTCACCCGAAAAAGCGCCGGATGAACCCACCTACATAGAGATAGAGTTTGCCCATGGCGATCCGGTGGCGGTAGACGGCAAAAGAATGTCCCCTGCCACTTTGCTTACCCATTTAAATAAAATCGGCGGCGAGAACGGCATCGGCAGGCTGGATCTGGTGGAAAACCGGTATGTCGGCATGAAATCACGCGGCGTGTATGAAACGCCGGGCGGCACCATCCTCTCTGTCGCGCACCGCGCGATCGAAAGCCTGACGCTGGATCGCAGCGCAGCACATTTGAAAGACGATCTGATGCCGCGCTATGCCGAACTGATTTATAACGGCTACTGGTGGTCGCCGGAGCGGGAGATGCTGCAGACGCTCATCGACACATCGCAAACCAACGTGACCGGCACCGTGCGCCTCAAACTATTCAAAGGATCGGCAACCGTCGCAGGCCGCAAGTCGCCGGTCAGCCTCTACAGCCAGCAGCACGTCACCTTCGAGGAAGACACCGTATATAATCAAAAAGACGCAGAAGGATTCATCAAACTCAACGCACTGAGGCTAAGGCTTCTGGGCAGAAGAGACTAGTTACGTCGTCCCGCGGCTTGACCGCGGGATCTCTGGCAAAATAATAAGATAGAGATCCCGCGCTTTCGCTCGGGATGACGGAAATGAAGGTTATACCATGGAAAAGCATTTCTATGTATATATCATGACCAACAAGAAGCATGGAACTATGTATATTGGCGTAACTTCAAACATTATAAAACGCATATGGGAACATAAGAACCATGTAGTGAAGGGATTCACAGAAAAATACAACCTTGATAAACTGGTTTATTATGAAGTTCATGACAATGCTGAATCCGCAATTAGAAAAGAAAAAAGGTTAAAAGAATGGCAAAGGCTTTGGCAAGTGGATTTAGTAGATAAATTTAACCCTGAATGGCATGACCTTTATGACTCTATTACAATATAGCATAGCCTCGTCATCCCGCGGCTTGACCGCGGGATCTTTGGAAATAAGTACGGATAACTTGCATAAGATCCCGCGGTCAAGCCGCGGGATGACGTTGTCTGATAGATGTAAGACTCTGTGCCTATGAATCGTTCCACCCGGCTCCGGCGGCTCTATTTCCGCAGCGCGCATCGCGGCTCCAAGGAAACCGACCTGATCCTCGGCCCTTTTGCCGCTGAAAACCTCAATAAAATGAGTGCTACGGAACTCGATGAATTTGAAGCGTTCCTTGCCGAAAACGACACCGATATCTGGGATTGGGTGGCGGGTAAATCCATTCCTGAGGATGGGCGCTATGCAGCGCTGATTGAAATTTTACGAAAAAGACATGCACTTTCCACCTGATATTACTCAAAATAGCAAAAGTGAACTCACCGGCGTACCGCATGGTTCAGAGAGTTACGTGCTGGCGCAGCTTCTTGCGACCTCTAATCGTGATATCCTGTTCATCGGCTCCGGTGACCGCGAGCTGGAATCGGTGCGGGCGGGGCTGGAATTCTTTGCACCCGGCATACAAGTCATCACCCTTCCGGCCTGGGACTGCCTGCCTTATGATCGCGCATCACCGAATGCCACCGTACTTTCTTCGCGCATCCTGGCACTGGCACAGATACTCGCGCCGGTAAAGAACCGGCGTATACTGCTTACCACCGTCAATGCCGCCCTGCAGAAACTTCCGCCCCAATCCCTTATGCGGCAAGCGGTGTTTTCGCTGAAGAAAGGAGCGCTCTTCTCCCATGACCGGCTGATCCATTTCCTCATCGAGCACGGCTACCGCCGCACCGCGAAAACGATGGAACCGGGAGAATTCGCTGTGCGCGGCGGCATCATTGACATCATTCCCTCCGGCCATCCCGATGGCATCAGGCTGGATACATTCGGAGAGGTTCTGGAGACCATACGCCTGTTCGATCCGGTCACACAGCTAAGCAAGGATAATATCAGTGAGATGATGCTTTACCCGGCCAGTGAAGTTATCCTGAACCAGACCACCATCGCCTGCTTTCGTGAGAAATACCGCACCGCTTTCGGCGCAGTCACACGTGACGCCCCCCTATATGAAGCAGTTTCTGAAGGCAGGGGACATCCGGGAACAGAACATCTGCTGCCGCTTTTTTACGACACGCTTGCCACTGTGTTTGATTACAGCACAGACACCGTAATCGTGCTCGATTCACAGGCGCAGATGGCCTGCAAGGAGTGGCTGGAACTGACGCAGGAATATTACGCAGCGCGCAAAACCATGGATACCAGCAAGAAATATGGCGCAACTCCCTATGCCGCCCTGCCCCCGGATGCCTTATATCTCACTGCAGATAGCTGGCAGGCGCAGCTGGAAAGCCGTACCACGGTTATGTTGAATCCGTTTTCCGGCAACGACGATAAATACGCACTTCATTATCGCCAGAGCCGGAACTTCGCTGCAGGCAAGCTGACTGGCGAAGCATTGTTTGACGACCTGCGTCATTACGTCGCCGCCGAGCGCACCCGCGGGCGCAGCACGGTAATTGCCTGTTATTCGGCGGGAAGCCGTGAGCGCATCGCAACGATGCTGCATGAACATGAATTCCACCCTCTGCGCATTGAATCGGCGGACGGCATAAAACAGATCGGCGGCAAAACCATCGGCCTTGCCATCGTGGCGCTGGAGCGGGGCTTTGAGGCGGATACCATCGCGCTCTTAAGCGAACAGGACATTTTCGGCGAGCGCATCATACGCCATACGCCCAAACGCAAAAAGGCCGGGGATTTCTTAAGCGAAGCCGCAAACTTCATGCCGGGGGAACTGGTAGTACATAAGGAGCACGGCATCGGAAGGTTTGAGGGACTTATCACCCTGGACGTGCTCGGCGCGCAGCATGACTGCCTGAAAATTATTTACGACGGCGACGATAAACTCTTTCTGCCGGTGGAAAATATTGACCTCCTCTCACGCTACGGCAGCGAGGAAGAAGGCGCGAAGCTCGACAAGCTCGGCAGCGCCTCCTGGCAATCACGCAAAGCACGGCTTAAGGAACGCATCTCCATCGCTGCTGAAGAATTGCTGCGCACGGCAGCGGCGCGCAGCGTAAGCATTGCGCCATCCTTAGAGCCGCCTCAGGGATTGTATGATGAATTCTGCGCCCGCTTCCCCTATGCCGAAACCGAGGATCAGGCAAAAGCCATTGAGGATATACTGATAGATATCGCCTCCGGCAAACCGACCGACCGGCTGGTCTGCGGCGATGTCGGCTTCGGCAAGACCGAAGTGGCGCTCCGCGCTGCATTTGTCGCAGCCTGCACCACCACCACACAGGGGAAGGTGCAGGTCGCCATCATCTGCCCGACTACCCTCCTCTGCCGCCAGCATTACCATACGTTCTCCGAGCGCTTTTCCGGCCTGCCTTTTACCGTGCGCCATATTTCACGCCTGACGACAGCCAAAGAAAATAAAAAGACGCTGGAAGCCATTGCGAACGGCAGCGTGGATATTGTCATCGGCACCCATGCCCTGCTCGGCAAGAGTGTGCAATTTAAAAATCTGGGAATGCTCATTATCGACGAAGAGCAGCATTTCGGCGTAGCGCAAAAAGAAAAGCTCAAAAGCCTGCGCAACGACATCCATGTCATCACCCTGTCCGCCACCCCTATCCCGCGCACCCTGCAAATGGCGCTTTCCGGCGTGCGCGAACTGAGCATTATTGCCACGCCGCCGGTGGATCGTCTTGCAGTGCGTACCTTTGTGATGCCGCTTGACCCGGTAGTGCTGCGCGAAGCGATTTTAAGGGAGTATCATCGCGGCGGCAGGGTTTTCTATGTGACGCCGCGTATCAAATACATGGCTGAGTTGCAGGCGATGCTGCGCGAAATTGTGCCGGAAATCCGCATCGCCACCGCCACCGGCCAGATGGCCGCCGGGGATCTCGACGACATCATGAATAAATTTTATGACGGCGCGTACGACCTCCTGCTATCCACCACCATCGTGGAATCCGGCCTCGACATACCGACCGCCAACACCATCATCGTCGATCGCGCTGAGATGTTCGGCCTGTCACAGCTTTACCAATTGCGTGGTCGCGTAGGACGCAGCAAAACCC
This sequence comes from Alphaproteobacteria bacterium, assembly GCA_013286285.1. Classification (GTDB taxonomy): domain Bacteria; phylum Pseudomonadota; class Alphaproteobacteria; order Rickettsiales; family JABCZZ01; genus JABCZZ01. Next base: position 8,752 of record JABDGA010000025.1, read on the forward strand.
GCGCATACGCCTACTACACCCTCCCACATCACAAGAAGCTTTCACGTGCCGCCACCCGCAGGCTGGAAGTCATGCAGACGCTGGATAATTTAGGCACAGGCTTCACGCTCGCCAGCCACGATATGGACATACGCGGGTTCGGCAACCTGGTAGGCGAAGAACAATCCGGCCATGTACGCGAGGTCGGTATCGAGCTTTACCAGCAGATGCTCGAAGAAGCCGTGGCTGCAGCCAAGTCACGCCAAAGCGGCGTAATCGCCGCGACGGCGGATGAATGGAGCCCGCAGATCAATCTCGGCATGACGGTGCTGATACCAGAGCATTATGTGAACGATCTGGAGCTACGGCTCGGGCTTTACCGCCGCGCCGCAGCCCTTGCAACGCCGGAGGAAATCCATGCCTTCGCCGCCGAACTGATAGATCGCTTCGGCAAGCTGCCGCAGGAGGTAGATCACCTGCTCGCCGTCATGCGTATCAAACAGTTATGCCGCAAAACCAATGTCGAGCGTATTGATGCTGGACCGAAAGGCCTTGTGCTGGCATTTCGTAAAAATACATTTTCCAATCCGGAAAAACTGCTGGCCCATATCACCAAGAATCCATCAAAAGCAAAACTCCGCCCCGATCATAAATTATTCCTCGCACGTGAGTTTTTTGATGAAGAGGCGAAGTTAAACGGGGTGCGTGTAGCAGTGGAAGAGTTGGCAGAGCTGGTTTAAGCTTTATATTCATTCTTCCAAATAAAAAGACGACGCCATACCGCTGCTTGACAGCGGTATCTCATGGAGAAAGCCTGAGATTCCGGCTTTCGCCGGAATGACAGATATGTATTGGAATTTAGGCACGTGAGTATAAAATTACGGCTTCATAATATCCGGATATTCCCATAAAGCTAATTCCAAGAGCATCATATAATTTACCACTGTTACGCCACGAAACCGCCCACCGTATAAGTGACCAAAGTCTTTCTTGTCACCTGTCAGCAGATAATCGCATTTTGCGGCGATGGCCGCGCCAAGGATAGGACGATCCTTATCAATCAGTTTGACATCCATGCGCAACGCTGCATCTGAAACAATGGCTATTTTTTTTATAAGCTTTTTGAAATTGCCTTCCCATTCAGGACGCTTAAGCAAAATATTCCTCTCCGCTTCTGAAAAAGCATAAGGGCTGGTAAAAAGCGTATAATGTTTTTGAAGAAAGTTCAGAAAGCGGTGGATATTGCTTTTCCCATTGCTGGCGGAAAACAATACGTTCGCATCCAGAAATATTTTCACTTGAGCAGTTTCCCGATTTCTTGATCTTCTTCCGCGAACTCGCAGATGCGTTCCTCCGAGTAAATTTCCAGCGGAATAGTCGCCGCCGGACGCAACAGCAATTCACCCTCCGGGGTAGTCAGAACAATAAACTGCTGTCCCCCCGTCAGCCCCAGTTCCTTTCGGATGCTAGCCGGTAAAGTAAGTGTACCGCGATCTGTTATGGAGATAACTTCCTGCATAAATGCAGTATAACAGTAATACTGTAATTCCGCAAGCATTTTGCAGTAATACCGTATTACTGCAATGCTGCAATCACGCCGTGCAGGGTACGGACTTCTTGTTCAGTCAAGCTGGCACGTGTGAAAATATTCTGTAGGTTCATCCACATTTTTGGCTTTTTCTCCGCTACTTTCCAAAAATCCGCGGCATCCAGCCTGCGCTCCAGATGATAAAAAAAGCCCTGCAGTTCTTCCTTCGTCGCGAATTCGCTTTTGTGATGGAGGTGACTCGCGGCTAGTGGCAAGTTACAAGTGGTTTGGAACCATTGATAAGCCACGACTACAACCGACTGGGCAATATTGAGCGAAGAAAGATCGGAGGCGGTGGGAACGGTGATTATACTGTCTGCAATGCTAACGTCTTCATTAGTAAGCCCGGTGCGCTCCGGCCCGAAAAGAATCGCCGTGCTTACGTGTTCATCCGCCATACGGTGTGCTGCTTCCAATGGGGTATATACGGTTTTCACCATCTCCCGCGAACGCGCCGTGGAAGCGTAAACCCGCTTGCAATCCGCAACCGCCTCGGCAGTGGTAGAAAAAATCCTGGCATTATCCAGAATGGGTGCTGCATGGGCGGCCAGATCGTAAGCGCGTTTATTGGGGAATTCCTCACGCGGCGCCACCAGACGCAATTCCTGCAGGCCGAAATTCATCATCGCCCGCGCCGCCGCGCCGATATTTTCAGGAAGCTGGGTATTGACCAGCACAATAGAAGGAGTTGCCGCTAAATGTAAAATAAAGGAATGGTCGCCTGACATACGCTAACCGGCAACTAACCGATAGGTTATGGCATCCCCCAGCGCATCAAAGGACGCATCAATGATATTGGGCGAGACACCGATGGTATTACAGATACCGCCCTTGCCGTCACGGCTTTCGATCATGACACGGGTCAGCGCCTTGGTGCCTTCCTGCGGTGTCAGTATGCGCACCTTGTAATCGGTGAGAATTATATCCTTCACCTTCGGGTAATGCCTGGCCAGCGCCTTGCGCAAGGCCGTATCCAGTGCGTTCACAGGACCGTTCCCTTCCGCGACTGTCATGATTTCCTCACCCTCAATGCTGAGCTTGATAGTGGCTTCCGATACCGTCACCAACTGGCGTTTCGCATTCCAGCGGCGTTCGTCAAGTACGCGGAACTTCTGGACGCTGAAAAACTCCGGCACCTGCTCCAACTGGCGGCGCACCAGCAGCTCGAAACTTGCTTCCGCCGCTTCATAGGCATAGCCTTGCGCCTCGCGGTGTTTCACCTCGCTTACCAGCCTTGCAATGCCCGGATGATCGGGCGGCAGTGTGATCCCCATACCGGCAAGGCGGTCTATGATATTGGAGCGGCCAGACTTATCCGATACCAGCACCGCACGTTTATTGCCGACAATTCCCGGATCGATATGCTCGTAACTGGTATTGTCTTTAGCCATCGCCGAGACATGCAGCCCGCCCTTATGGGCGAATGCATTGCTCCCGACATACGCCGCCTGCGGGTTCGGCACACGGTTAAGCCGATCATCGAGAAAATGGGACACCTCGCTAAGATGCGCCAGCTTATCCCGGGCAATACCGGTTTTGCATCCCATTTTGAGCATCAGGTTGGGAATGATGCTGATAAGGTTGGCATTGCCGCAACGCTCGCCGATGCCATTTATCGTCCCCTGCACCTGCCTTACGCCCGCATGCACAGCGGCCAGCGAATTCGCCACCGCATTTTCCGTATCGTTATGGCAGTGGATGCCCAGATGGCTTCCGGGGATATGCTTCGTTACCTCAGTTACCATTGCTTCGATTTCATGCGGCATGGAACCGCCATTCGTATCGCACAGCACGATCCAGCGACAACCGGCCTCATAAGCGGAGGTAATAACCTCCAGCGCGAATTCTGGGTTGGCCTTATAGCCGTCGAAGAAATGCTCGGCATCAAACAACGCCTCGCGCTTTTTCTTCACCATGAATGCAATGCTTTCCTGCACCATCCGGATATTTTCATTCTTGGAAATGCCGAGGGCCTTTTCCACTTGCCTGTCCCATGCCTTACCGACAAGGCAGACGGAAGGTGTATTGCTCTCCAGCAGTGCCGCAAGCCCCGGATCGTTCTCCGCACTGCGCCCGGCACGCCGTGTCATGCCGAATGCCGTGAGCTTCGCATGTTTAAGCTTTGGAACGGCGGCAAAAAACTGGTCATCGTTGGGATTGGCTCCCGGCCACCCGCCTTCAATCATGTCTATGCCCAGCTTGTCCAATTCGCGCGCAATCGCCTGCTTATCGGCCACCGTAAAGTCCACTCCGCGTGCCTGCGCACCGTCGCGCAGGGTGGAATCATAGAGATAAATCCTGTCATTCATGGGCTTATGCATAGCCTGAATTAACGTTTAGGGTCAAGAAAATCGGTTATTGACTCAGCATTTGGTTAGTATAATCCTATTTCCATGCTCAAAAGTACCCTTATCTCCAAAGCGTTCAGCAAGCTCTCCAACATTGATTGCCTGAGGGCCGAAATCGAGCTGCTTACCAACTGTTCCAGCGACACGGCATACCGGCTGCGCTACGATACCATGCAATATGACTATATCAGTCCGGCGGTGATAAACCTGCTCGGCTATTCGGCTTCAGAGCTTATGCAAATGAACCTGCGCACGCTGATTATTGAGACCCGCATCGTCAGCAACGGAATGAAAACCGTTGATTCCTACGATTCGCTGGAAGAAAGCCGCAAGCGCGGCGAAGTCCAGAAATGGCAGGCCGATTACCTGATGCAGACCAAAGACGGGCGCAAGATCTGGGTATCCGATATTTCCCACCCGTGGTTCGGAAAGAACGGAGCGATTATCGGCTCGACCGGATCCCTCAGGGATATCACCGAACGCATCGCCGCCGAGGAAAGGATACGCAACGAATTCCACCGTCAGGATTACACCGACGAGTTGACCGGGCTGGCGAACTGGCGCACGCTCCATATCCGCCTTGAGGAAGAGATACGGCGGCGGAAACGAACACAGCAGGAATTATCATTGATGATTCTCAGCATCAACGAACTGGATGAGATCCGCGACGCCTATGATCAGAAAATGGCGGACGAGATTATCGTCATCATAGCAAAGCTGGCGCGGAAACATCTGAGAGAAGTGGATATCATTGCCCGCACTGCACCGGGGAATTTCGCCGTGATGATGCCGGAAACCCCTGTGGAATGCGCGCATATCGCAGCAAGGCGCCTGCTGAAGGCTGTCACTGCCCCCAGCCTTTTAGCACATGCGGCGGAGAGCAAGAGCAAATCCTGCACCCTGTCCATAGGCATCGCAGGCTCCAAACCTGGCGATAACACCCTCGACGCCAGCGCCTTATACCAACAGGCCGATGCGCAACTCTATATCGCCAGGCATAAAGGCAAAAACCAAATCGCCGGCGGCGAGATTGTAGAAGAGTGAGCTTTACTTTTATCCCAACTATTGATACGCGATAGGTATACGCGTTTAACATTTTAAGGAGAGCCTTATGAAAAAAAGATTTGCTTATCTGGCAGTGGCTATTCTGGCCGCGGGTGCTGCAACATCGGTTTACGCGCAAACCAGCGATCCCATGACTACTTCGGTAACCGCAGCAACGGCGCAAGGTAAGGAAAAATATCCACTGCTGGCAGCCGCAAAGAAGGGCCTGCTGGTGTCAAGGAAAGCGCTGGTCGGGGCAACGAGTGATTATCAGGGCCACCGCACAGCAGCCATTGCACATATAGATGCCGCCATTAAGGAAATAGATGCAGGCGTCACCGCCGCCGATGCTAAGAGCAGCCATTAAGCCACACTCCAACAATACCGTCATACCGCGGCTTGACCGCGGTATCTCATGGGAATAGCCTGAGATCCCGTGCGTTCGCACGGGATGACGATAATATAAAATAACTATATATAGAGAGGATACTATGAAAAAGAGTTCTGCATATCTTGTAGCGACCGTTTTAGCCGTTAGTATTGCATCATCAGCCTATGCTCAAACTAGCGTTCCCAGTACGTCTGCCGCGCCGGAACCGGCGCCGCAGACTGCACCCCATGTAAAAGAACGTCATCCGCAGATGCACCATGCCAGAAAAGCTCTGGAAAATGCAAAAAAGCATCTGCAGGATGCGAAGCATGATTACAACGGCCACCGCACCAAAGCCCTTGAACTCGTAGATCAAGCCATTCAGGAAATCGATGCAGGCGTGGATTCCGTGAAGAAGTAAGGCTGTCTCGTGTTGCAAAGATTTGATTTAAAAATGTAAGTTATCCGTCATTGCGAGCCGCCGCAGGCGGCGCGGCAATCTATGGATCTATCGCGTGGCGGGATCTGGATTGCTTCGCTGCGCTTGCAATGACGAAACCAAGATAAGCCATCAAAAAGCCTACCCCCTTATAGTCATTCCAAATAACACTCATACACCCGTCATCCCGTGCGAACGCACGGGATCTCAGGCTATTACCATGAGATACGGCGGTCTTCGCCGCGGTATGACGGGGTAGTGTATGTATAAAGTTATTTGGAATGGCTATAACGCACAGCAGCATCACGCGCTGTAAATAGCGCCACTTTACCATGCTGCCGGATATCAACGTTTCTGAAATTGCGTTCCAGCATCGCTCTTAATCCCTGCATAGTATCGGACTGATTACCAAAAATTCCTTTTCGGTTATAGAGCGCCATCAGCTTCTTGCCAAACCGGTTATGGTTTGCATCTTCGCCCAGAATGGTGGCGCCAAACAACACCCCATCCGGGGATAGTTGCCGTTTTATGTTGATGACCACATTTTCCTTTTCGCTGAAATTTCCGGGCAGGCAATGCAAAAGATAAAAGAGGGATATGGAGTCAAATACCCTGTGTCCAACAGGCAATGGCATCATGATATCGTGCTGGATGGATTGGGGGTGCATATGCCTGATACGCGCTTGCGCCGCATGCAGGCTGTTCCTATTTAAATCCAACAACGTAACTTCCGTGCCAGACTTAAGCTTTGCGTTCGCCAGATAGAACCCAGTGCCCACGCCCACATCCATATGCCGAACGCTCACATGGCGGCAGAAAAAAGGCAGAAGCACCGAGCGGGTAGGACATTTCCACGCAAAGCGGTTGGATATGCCCAGCACCCACCAGTCATATAGCATGAGGATCAACGGAGTATAGATGGCGGCGCTCTTTTTTATACGACGCTCCTGCATATGAGGCCGTATATCACTCAGCCTACCTTCTTATATAATTCCCCGCCATCTTCGCGAAACTTGCGAGCCATTTCCTCCAGGCCTTTTTCCTGTTCCGCCCTGGCAAAATCCCTGACTTCCTGCGAAATTTTCATCGAGCAGAATTTCGGGCCACACATGGAGCAGAAATGCGCCACTTTTGCGCCTTCGGCAGGCAGAGTTTCATCATGGAAATCCTTTGCCGTTTCCGGGTCAAGCGACAGGTTGAACTGATCCTGCCAGCGGAATTCGAAACGCGCCTTGGAAAGCGCATCGTCACGCTGGTAAGCGGAAGGATGGCCTTTGGCCAGATCGGCGGCATGCGCGGCAATCTTATAGGTAATGACGCCGGTTTTCACGTCATCGCGATCCGGCAGCCCCAGATGCTCCTTTGGCGTGACATAGCAAAGCATGGAGGTGCCGAACCAGCCAATCATCGCCGCACCGATACCGGAAGTGATGTGGTCGTAGCCCGGCGCAATGTCGGTCGTCAGCGGCCCAAGCGTATAGAACGGCGCTTCATGGCAATATTCCAGCTGCTTTTCCATATTTTCCTGAATCAAATGCATCGGCACATGCCCCGGCCCTTCAATCATGACCTGGCAATCATAGTTCCATGCCACTTTGGTCAGCTCACCCAGCGTCTTCAGCTCGGCAAACTGCGCCTCGTCATTGGCATCGTGAATGGAGCCGGGACGCAGGCCGTCACCCAGCGAAAAGCTGACGTCATAGGCGCACATGATTTCGCAGATATCCTCAAAATGCGTATAGAGGAAATTTTCCTTGTGATGCGCCATGCACCACTTGGCCAGAATCGATCCACCACGCGACACAATACCGGTCATGCGGTTCTGGGTCATCGGGATAAACGGCAGGCGTACACCGGCATGGATAGTGAAATAATCCACGCCCTGCTCACACTGCTCAATCAACGTGTCGCGATATACCTCCCAGGTAAGCTCCTCGGCAATACCGTCCACCTTTTCCAGCGCCTGGTAAATCGGCACCGTACCAATCGGCACCGGCGAGTTGCGGATGATCCATTCACGAATATTGTGAATATTCCTGCCGGTAGACAGATCCATGACCGTATCGCTGCCCCAGCGAATCGACCAGACCATCTTTTCCACTTCTTCCGCCATGCTCGACGTCACCGCCGAATTGCCGATATTAGCATTGATTTTCACCTTGAAGTTGCGCCCGATGATCATCGGCTCGGTTTCGGGATGGTTTATATTGGCAGGAATAATCGCCCTGCCGGCCGCCACCTCGTCACGCACGAATTCCGGCGTGATGAATTCGGGAATCTTCGCACCGAAAGCGTTGCCGCTTCGGTAAGCCGGTTTTCCCTGCAACCTGCCACCTGCAGCCTGCAACTTCCTCCCTTCATTCTCCCTTATCGCCACATATTCCATCTCCGCCGTCACCTGACCTGCACGCGCATAGGCAAGCTGGGAAACCGCCTTGCCCGGCTTCGCGCGCAATACGCGCTTCCTGACATTGGGGAATTCCCTTGTCACCTGGGCATACGTTCCCTTCAGGCCATTGTCTTCCGGCCTGACAGTGCGGGCAATCACTTCCTCCACATCACCGCGCGCAAGCACCCATTCACGCCGCAATTCCGGGAGGCCTTTTTCTATATTTACCTTAAGGGATCCATCCGTAAACGGTCCCGACGTATCATACACAGTAACCGTGGATTTATCCGAAACATGGATGGAACGCATCGCCACGCGCACATCCTTATGCGCCTCGCCCATAACATATATTTTCTGCGACGCGGGCAACGCCCCGCTCGTGACATCAAATGCCGCGTCATCTTTCTTTTTCTCTGCAACTTTAGTCATAAAATCCCCATTACCCTTATCAGGGCGGCGACTATAGCACCTATAATGCGGTTATTGCAATTAGGTAGTTGTCATAAAAAATTCATAAATCCCTGCTGGCAGGAAGTAAGGAAGAAAGCTAAAATGCCCGGATAAGAATGCTTGTAACCTGTATTTCTGTGGAAAACCCCAGGAATACAGATTACTGCCAGACAATTTGTCTATCGCTGTTAGCACGCTGCAGCTTCCGAAAGGAAAAACCATGGAAAAATTATGGGTAAGATTTTGTTTTGCCACAAGGATTCTTGCCTACTTAGATGTTATTTATATTGTTGTGACCCAATTCTTTTTTCCCCACGGGATTGATGATGTTTTAGCATTACGGTTGTTAGCAATTAGCGTCCTACTTTTTGCGGTTAGTTCCCGCAAGAACTAGTCTGAAAAGAGACGTTCCCCCAAGGAACGTCTCTTTTCTATTTCATCGTTCCTATCTCACAACCAATCCGGCAACATATCACGCTGCATCAACTCTTCATACGTCTGGCGTTTCCTTACCACCGCATACTCGCCGCCATTCACCATGACCTCAGGAATCAAAGGCCGTGCGTTATACGTAGACGCCATGGATGCGCCATATGCCCCGGCAGAACGGAAGACCAATAAATCTCCGGCGTTCGGCACCCTCAGCAGGCGATCGCTGGCAAAGATATCTCCGGTTTCACAGACCGGCCCGACGACATCCACCCTTTCAGTCTTCGCATTTTCGTCAACCTTTACCGGAACAATATCATGCCAGGCATTATAGAGCGTCGGACGCGCCAGATCATTCATACCAGCATCGACGATGATAAACCGCCTGGTTTCACTGTGCTTCACATAAATCACTTCCGTCACCAGAATTCCCGCATTGCCGACAATCACCCTGCCCGGCTCAAATATCAGCCGGCAATCCACGCCTTTGGTCGCCGTTTTCACGATTTCTGCATAGGCCTCCGGCAAAGGCGGTGCGTCCGTATTACCGTAAGGAATACCAAGACCGCCGCCCAAATCCAGAGTAGTGATGGCGGATCCGTTTTTACGTAATTCACGCACCAGCTCCACCACACGCCCAAACGCACTGGCAAACGGCGCGAGGTTGGTAAGCTGCGATCCGATATGCACGGAAACACCCTGTACGTTTATTCCCGGCAATTGGGCTGCATTCGCATACAGCGCCAGCGCCTCCCCTATGGGCACGCCAAACTTGCTTTCCTTCTGCCCGGTGGAAATTTTTGCGTGTGTCTGTGGAATGACGTCGGGATTCACCCGCAAGGCAATAGGAGCGGTTTTCTTTAAAGAACTGGCTATCGTTGATAACAGATGGAGTTCCGCTTCCGACTCGACATTGAACTGGAAAATATCCTGCGAGAGGGCATATTCCATCTCTGCGCGCGTTTTGCCGACGCCGGAAAATACAATGCTCCGGGGAGCAATGCCTGCCGCCAGCGCCGCATGAATTTCCCCGCCGGAAACCACATCCGCACCGCTGCCCTCCTGGGCAAGGGTTTTCAGCACCGCCAATGTATCATTCGCTTTTACCGCATAGGCGATCAGCGCATTGTTATCTGCCAGCGCTTCCTTAAACACGCGGAAATGGCGCACCAGTGTTGCCGTGGAATAGCAGTAAAACGGCGTTCCGACTGCTTTGGCTATATCTGCAAGCGCGACATCTTCCGCATAAAGCGCGCCGTTTTTATACGTAAAATGATCCATAATTATTGTATCACCGAAGTGTCTTGAGCAGGCGTTGCAAGAACATCCGCAGGAGTTGGTTGCGGCGGCTCCGTAACGGAAGCACCCGAGCCTGCCTGAGAAGATTGTGTTTTATTTTTGTCATGCCCAGGCAACACCAGCGAGCGCTTAATGCCGCATGAGGAGAGTGAGGTTAATAGGATAGCAATAGTAATGATAGATATAAATCTCACAATTTTCTCATCTTTTGTTGTTAGAAACTATTCTATCAGCGTCATTGCGAGCATAGCGAAGCAATCTAGTCTTTGCCATACGATAGATCTCTGGATTGCCGCGACCGCTTCGCGGTCTCGCAATGACAAATGCAACATTTTTCGTTATAAATAATCTCATAAATATTTCTTCTTTGCCGTCCTGATTGCTTCCTTCACACGCACAGGCGCGGTGCCGCCGAAGCTGGTGCGGCTGGCCACGGATTGCCGTACGCTTAACACGTTATATATATCCTTGGTCACGCGCGGTTCAACCGACTGCATCTGCGCCAGGGAAAGCTCCGCAAGCGTACATTGCTTCTCGGCCGCAAGCTTTACAATCCTGGCAGTGATATGATGTGCCTGCCGGAAAGGCAGGCCAAGGTTCTGCACCAACCAGTCCGCCAGATCGGTGGCGGTGGAATACCCTGCACTCGCAACGGCTTCCATACGCTTGGTATCCGGCGTAAAATCCTCCACCATGCCGGTCATCGCCCCCAGCACCAGCCGCCATTGCAGCACCGCATCGAATACCGGCTCCTTATCCTCCTGCATATCCTTGTTATAGGCCAACGGCAGGCCTTTCATCGTCACCAGCAGCGACATCAATGC
>JABDGA010000026.1:0-17055 GCA_013286285.1 Alphaproteobacteria bacterium
CAGCCCTTCGTAGGTCTGTTTGAAGTTAGCCACGGCGCTGGTAAAGCTGTCAATGTCCGTCATGACGGTCTGCAGCTTTGAGTTAAGCATAAGGGATCTTCCCAGGACGGTTCCACCAATAATGGCTGCGATGATGATGAGTACAATGGACATCTCGATAAGAGTGAAGCCCCCGCTACGCATATTTTTCATGCAATTTATCCCGTATCTGGTTATAGTTGCGGCCATGATTAACAAATACATATATATAGTCCTTTTTGGGATTGCCATCTTTTTCCATTCCGGGGCAGGGGCCTATGACCCGATACGCATCGTAGGATCATCCACAGTGTACCCCTTTGCCGCCAGCGTTGCCGAACATTTCGGCAAGGCCGGGGATTTCAGGACTCCCGTAGTGGAAGCCACCGGAACAGGCGCGGGGTTCAAGCTGTTTTGCAGCAGTGCGGGCAATCCCCACATTACGGATGCGTCACGCGCTATGCTGGCAGTGGAGCGGGCGCAATGTGTACAGCATGGGGTGGATAAGATTATTGAGGCGAAATTCGGCTTTGACGGTATTACGTTTGCCGATTCCATCAAAGCGCCATTGTTCAGGCTGTCACGCAGGCAGATATTCCTTGCCCTTGCGCGTGACGTGCCCAAAGATGGTAAGCTTGTCGCCAATTATTATGAAAAATGGAGCCAGATAGATCCCGCCCTGCCGGATGTGCCGATCAAGGTGTATGGCTCGCCTCCCGTATCCGGCACATACGATACGTTCATCGAGCTGGTGATGAAGAAGGGCTGCATGCAAGTACACGAATTTACCAGCGCGATTGCGGATAGCGGCGAGCGCGAGCGTAGGTGCCAGATGTTGCGTGAAGACGGCAGATTTATAGAAGTCGGCGAGAACGGTAATCTGATTGCAGAAAAGCTTATCGGCGATCCGGGGGCGCTTGGTATTTTAGGGTTCAGTTTCCTGGAGCAGAATCCCGGGAAAATTCAGGGCAGCCTTATCGACGGCACTGCGCCTGCATTTGAATCCATTCAGAGCGGTGCCTATCCGGTTTCGCGCCCGATCTATTTCTACATCAAGCTCCCGCTAGTGCCGGGCATGCATGAATATGTGCAGGAATTCATGAGCGAAGCCGCTATTGGCGACGAAGGCTATCTGGTGATGGAAGGCTTGGTTCCGTTTCCGGATGCAGAACGTGCGAAAATACGCAGGAAACTGATGGAAACGCTTAAATAATAATTCCTACCCTTTTGCGGATCTCCTGTGCGATATCCCGGGCGTCGTCGAGCCGGAAGGGCGGAACAAAGAGGTGGTTGCCGTTTTCCAGAAGGGGCTTGGCCAGTCCCAGCTTAAAGAGTTCATCCAGAAATGTCTGGTGTTTGGGGGAGACGAAATCCGGCGCGCTATATACATATACCGGCTTGCCTGTGGCGCATGCTTCGGAACACATCGATATGGAATCGCCTGTTGCAATCACAGCATCAGCAAAGCCCAGAAAACCATAGAATGGGTTATTGTCGCCATTCGCAATATGCCAGTCGTAAAAGTAATGAGGGGCGCTTAAGCATCCTTTTATGTTTGCTGCCACGGTTGCGCCGGTTCTCCGGCTGGTTGTGATGAGAAGCGAGCCTCCAAGGGAATTGGCAAACGTGGAGGACAAGGCGGCTAGTTTCTCGGCATGCGTCTGGCTGAATATGCGCGATCCGGAATCGCCTCCCACGAGCACCGCGATACGTGGGGAAGGAAGGTGATGAATTCTGGCGCGCCATGCCTCCGCGTGCTGCGCCAGCGTATCCAGCGTTACCCGATGGGGAGCACCTACGGTCAGAAGTACATTATTGCCGCCAGTGACGTTGTCATGCTTGGGAGTGGCAATCAGATCAAAATATGCCGAAGGAAAGCCCGGCCACTGTATCTGTGCGATGAAGGTCTCAGGATGCTGGAATTTGATATAAGATGCGACAAGACCTAGCCTTCTTGCCGTAGAGATAACCATATCCGGCCAGGGAGGCATGAACTGCGGGCTGTTCGCTTTGTTTATTCCTAGAGTAGTCCGGTTGATCAGAATATTAGGAATACGTATGAAGTGATTGAATGCTATCTGTACCGTTTCAAATGGCATTCCCAGCGCTTCCGCCACGCCAAGCGTCTGGCTGGTATTGCCCTGCCTTTCATCCAGCAATGCCCAAATTCTTTTAGGTGCCGACCTCACGACTACTCCAAAGCAATTTTGTGCATTTCCCCTTGCACGTAACGAGCAATAGGAAACGAATAACGAATCTTCTAAGGAGTTTTTAGCGCAAGATCAAGCAAGATGCCCGTGCTGCGGCAGCAGATTCAGGGACTTTTCATTAAGGCGCTTGAACTCTTCCAGTTCATGCTTGCGCATAATGCGTTCCAGCGAAAGGTTAATCATGCGCATGAATATCAGCATTATCTTTTCTGCCTGCGTATATATTTTCTCGGCGATGGGATCCGCAATATTCTTTAGCGCCATTCCCACGCCCTCGGATAATTCCTTTACGCGCTGGTGGTAATTTTCGAGCGCGGTAAAAATCTTGCGCAGTGCTTTTTCAATGCGGCTCTTTGCCGACTTATGGTGGGACTTGTCCTCAAGGATATTGATATATTCTTCGCCAAGCACCTCAGCGGCATCGGCGACGGCATTCAGCAGTGGCTCTACCAGCATCAACTGATCTTCCGGATTTTTTACTTGCTTGCTTTCCACGGTTGCGGCAAGCTCTTCCGCCATATCGTAAAGTGAGGTAATATGGTCGTATTGCTTTTTCAACTCATCATTCTTCATAGAGACTCCACCTTATCCAAATTTGGTCGGGATTTTTTACTATAATCCATATCCGTTAATATTCGATTAATACTCAAGCTCTGATTATAAGGAGTCAAAAAGAATTTTGTGTGACAATTGTTTGAATTTACTATGACAGTATTAAGACTAATAGTAGGTTTACGGACGGCTATTTGGGGTAAATTAACTATATATAGTAGGCATGTCGAAAACACCCACAACTAATGAGTCTTTCATTGTCCGCGCCTGTCTTATAGCGACTGCGGTGGCATTTATCGGCATTTTTGTCGGATTGCCGATTATCATTGTCTTTATGGAGGCTTTCAGCAAAGGAATCAGAGCATATTTTAGTGCGCTTGCCGATGATGACGCGCGCGCTGCCATACGGCTGACTCTATTGGTTTCCGCCATCGCCGTGCCCTGCAATCTGGTATTCGGGCTGGTGGCAAGCTGGGCAATCACGAAATTTGACTTCTGGGGCAAGCGGCTGCTCATTACGCTTATTGATCTGCCGTTTTCTGTTTCCCCAGTGATCTCGGGGCTGATTTACGTATTGCTCTTTGGTGCAAACAGCACGCTTTCCGGATTTCTGGAGCGCCATAACATCCATATTATTTTCGCTGTGCCCGGCCTAGTGCTTGTCACTATCTTCGTCACGTTTCCCTTTGTGGCGCGCGAGTTGATTCCGCTGATGGAAGAGCAGGGCACGCAGGAGGAAGAAGCGGCGGTCATGCTTGGCGCAAGCGGCTGGCAAGTATTCTGGAAGGTCACCCTGCCCAATATCAAATGGGGATTATTTTATGGCGTGCTGCTATGCAACGCCCGTGCCATGGGAGAATTCGGCGCGGTCTCAGTGGTATCCGGCCATATTCAGGGCGTGACGACCACTATTCCCCTGCACGTGGAGGCGCTCTATAATGAATATAATTTCGTCGCCGCGTTCTCGGTGGCCAGCATCCTCACCCTGCTTGCATTGTTTACACTCGTCATAAAACGTTATATCGAATACAGATTCCCCGGTGAAATCAAGGCGCTGAAATAATGGGCATTCAGGTCAGAAATATAAGTAAGAAGTTCGGTGACACGGTCGTACTCGACAATGTGAACCTGGAAGTGCAGTCCGGGGAACTCATTGCCTTGCTGGGGCCGTCGGGGTCCGGAAAAACCACCTTGCTGCGCATCATCGCCGGCATGGAGACTGCAGATTCCGGCACGGTTTTGCTGGACGGCAATGAGGCCTTGTCCCAAAAGGCGAACACGCGCAATGTAGGATTCGTGTTTCAGCATTACGCGTTGTTCAAGCATATGAGCGTGTTTGAAAACGTGGCGTTCGGGTTGCGCGTCCGTAAGCATCAGCGATTCACCGAATTTGAGATTCGCCGCAAGGTGATGAAGCTGCTCAAGCTGGTGCATCTGGATAATTTTTACAACCGTTATCCCTCGCAGCTATCGGGCGGGCAGCGGCAGAGGGTGGCGCTGGCGCGTGCGCTGGCGGTGGAGCCGAAGCTCCTGCTGCTGGACGAGCCGTTCGGAGCGCTGGATGCGAAGGTGCGCAAGGAGTTGCGCCGTTGGATGCGCCGCCTGCATGACGACATTCATATCACCAGCATTTTTGTCACCCACGATCAGGAAGAGGCGATGGAAGTGGCGGATCGTGTCATTGTGATGAGCAACGGCAGGGTAGAGCAGATGGGCACGCCGGGGGAAGTATATCACCAGCCGGTGAATTCTTTTGTCTACGATTTTCTCGGCAACTATAATGTATTCGAAGGGTGGAAAGATGATAAGGGCAATGCTCACCTGCTGGAATATGAGGCGGAGGAAGCCGAAAATACTGGGCCTGTACCGGACAGCAGCAAGAAAAGCTGGATAAGCCGCTATCCGGAAATCACAGGACTGATCCATAAAATCTTGCCTTCGGTGATGCCAAATCCGCCTTCGCTGCTGCCGCAGCAAAGCAAGATTCCCCGTTCGCCGTTGCTTGGCAACCCGGTCAAGCTCTTTGCACGTCCGCACGAGATTTTTATCACTCGGGTTCCGGACGAGCATGAATACGTCAAGGCTAAAGTGTTGCATTTAAATCCCGCAGGGCCGTTAGTGAAGATCGAGATGGAGCGTTTAAGCGGCGAAGGGCTGACCGTAGAAGTGCCAAAAGGAATCATTGACAAACTGCTTATTAAGAGGAACGATGAGATTTACGTGCGCCCCAAAAATACCCGTATTTTTGATGAGTGATTATTTATGCCATTTTGCATTCAAACACTTAGAATGTTTGTGAATGCGTTACGCTCGCTTCGGGCGGCAATCGCACATTACGAAGCAGGATTGCATACCAATTATCTTCGGCTAATTGGTATTAATACGCCTTTCAGAGCGTAGTGCAGAGAGTTCATTTTCCAAGGCTACCACACGGGCGACGCTGGCTTTATCATGCCTCACGGCTCTGACCATCTTGAATTTCAGGATTGTCCAGCCCAACAAAAGCCCACACAAAAATATGGTAATACCAAACAGGAATATCGGGACCGATATCGCATAAGGCAGAGGGAAGAGCGTTAATTCAATTTTTGTGCGGTTGCTCACAGAGAATGTGATACCCGCCATAATAAGCACACTGTAGAGAAATACTTTAATTATTTTCTGCATACAGAATTCCCGAATCTACGAACCTTGAAATCCAAAGATTCATCTACACCTATTGCTTATTTATCTTTTCACGCAGCTCCTTACCGGTGCGAAAATAAATCGCATGGCGTTCACCGATACTGACCTCCTGGCCGTTCTTCGGATTGCGCGCAACACGTGCTTCCCGCTTGCGGATGGAAAACGCACCGAATCCACGCAACTCAATGCGCCCGCCATTTTTAAGCGCATCCGTCATTTCCTGCAGGATCAAATTTACTATTTTCTCAATATCACGCTGATAGAGTTCGGGAAACTTTCTCGAAAGACGAAGGATAAGATCAGACTTTGTCATAGTATTTCGCTTGCTTTTCTTGAGGTTAAGTTAGAGGGCGTCAGGTTGCCATATCGCATTTAATCCGTCAAGCCTTTGTAACAGGTGCAACCCCATTTTTCCGTGCGCCATTTGGGTAAAATCCTCGAAAAAGCTAGAAGAATCCTCTTGGATCTTTACATCTTTTATTGTAAGGCCATGGCTGATTTTTCGGGTCGAGCTCAGCCAATCCTTGGCTTCATCGTCACCGCCGAGCCCGTCGATAAGCTTTGCCTCCAATGCCTGTCTGCCGGTGTAGATGCGTCCGTCTGCCAATATTTCCGCCACATCATGCGGAAGTTTGCGGCGCTCGGCGACAATATCCACGAACCAGTTGAAGAAGTCCTTAATGATGCCCTGCATAACCACATCCTGATCTTTGGTAAATTTTTCCAGCGGATTGGGAGAGGCCTTATAGGGACCGGACTTGATGGTGATCGGTTTTATGCCTATTTTCTGCGCGAGCTCGGTGGCTTCAAACGCTTCCATGATGACTCCAATAGAGCCGGTAATACTGCCTTCGCGCGCGATAAGATGGTCTGCCCCCAACGCCGCCATATATCCTGCGGAGGCTGCCATGCTGCGCATTACGGCGACGGTCGGCTTGGTGCGGGACAGTTTGAGTAGGTCCAGATAAAGCTGCTGGCCGCCTACCGCGCTGCCGCCCGGTGTATCCAGCCAGACGATGACCGCCTTGGCATGTGCATCCTCTCTGGTCTCTTCTATAAGTTTACTCAGCTTCGGATCATCGGTAATAATGCCGTCAATGGTGATGCGGGCGATATAATCCGACTTTATAGGGGAATATTGCGAGAATTTCTCAAATGTCATGAGCACGGCAAGCAAGGCAATAACGATGGCTACCGCGCGCCAGCAGTTAAGCTGCTGCTTCAGGCGCGCACGATCCAGTAATGTGTCGGCATTAAGTGACATACATCCAGTGGGCAGTGGTTAGTGAACCGTGGTCAGTAATCTGGCCACCGGCCACCGATCACTGACCACTTAGATAAACTTACTTTGCTTTTTTCGACTTCTTATCGCTTGCATCGTTGAGCGCCGCGCCGAGGATGTCTCCCAAGCTTGCGCCGCTGTCCGCCGAACCATACTCTTCAATAGCGCGTTTCTGTTCGTCGGCTTCGAGCGCCTTGATGGACACTGTAACCTTGTGCGCGGTCTTATCCACATTGGTCACTTTCGCATCTACACGATCACCAACGGCAAAGCGATCCGGGCGCTGTTCATGGCGATCGCGCGACAGATCCGATTTCTTGATAAAAGCAGTAATCATGTCGTTGATTTTTACATCAATGCCGCTTTCCTGAATGCCGGTAATAACACAGGTCACCACGTTGCCCTTCTGCAGATTTTCAATCGCACCACCGGATGCGCTTTCCGTCAATTGCTTGATGCCGAGGCTGATGCGTTCTTTTTCCACGTCAATCGCCAGAATCTTTGCCTTCACCTGCTCGCCTTTTTTGTAATTCTTAACGGCGGTTTCACCTGGCTCTGTCCAGCTGATATCGGAATGGTGCACCAGCCCGTCAATATCCCCGTCCAACCCGATGAACAGGCCGAAATCGGTAATATTGCGGATGGTTCCTTCGATGATGTCGCCGACATTATGCTTTTCGGCGAATTGCGACCAGGGATTCTCCACGCACTGCTTCATGCCTAAGCTGATACGGTGCTTGATCTGATCGATATCAAGGATCACTACCTCGACCTGTTGGCTGCTGGAGATAATCTTGCTCGGATGGGTATTTTTCTTGACCCAGCTCATTTCCGATACATGGACAAGGCCTTCGATGCCTTTCTCCAATTCGACAAATGCACCGTAATCGGTGATATTGGTAACGGTGCCGGTAAAGCGCTGGCCGACGGAGAATTTCCCGGCGATGCTTTCCCAGGGGTTCTGTTCAAGCTGTTTCATGCCCAGCGAAATACGCTTGCTGTCCTGGTCAAATTTGGTGACCATGACCTTGATGTTCTGGCCGACATGCAATACTTCCGACGGATGGTTGATGCGCTTCCAGGAAATATCGGTGACGTGCAGCAATCCGTCAATGCCGCCCATATCAATGAACGCGCCGTAATCGGTAATATTCTTTACAACGCCCTCCAGCACCTGGCCTTCGGAAATCTTGCCCAGCAGCTCGTTGCGGGCCTCCACGCGGGACTCTTCAAGAATGGCGCGGCGGGAAACTACAATATTGCCTCGCTTTCTGTCCATCTTCAGGATAATAAACGGCTGGGAGATCCCCATCAGCGGGCCGACATCGCGAATAGGGCGAATATCCACCTGGCTGCCGGGAAGGAAGGCGACTGCGCCTTCAATATCTACCGTAAAGCCGCCTTTGACGCGCCCGAATATGACGCCATTGACGCGCTCGGCTTTGGCGCAGGCGCGCTCCAACCGTGTCCAGGATTCTTCGCGCAGGGCTTTTTCGCGGCTGATGATGGCTTCACCGTTCTTGTTTTCCAGCCTTTCAAGATATACTTCAACTTCATCGCCGACACGCAGTTCCGGCACTTTGCCGTTCTGGGCAAATTCTTTAATCGATACGCGGCCTTCGGATTTCAGGCCGACATCGATGACGATGATATCGTCATTCTCAATGGCGACAATACTTCCGGTAATGACGCTGCCTTCGGTTTTTTCACCGGATTTTACATAAGATTCAAAAAGTTCAGCAAAGTTTTCACCGGTAGAGAATTCCTGGGGTGTTTCAGAGACGGCGTGGGCAGCGTGGTTATGAGCCATAATTTTTCCTAAAATATCCGGCGGAACCTCCGCCGCGCGGGTTGTCGGGCAGTGCCGCCCTGAGTTAATAATGCAATATATCACAGGCACTTATGATAAAGTGTGGCAGAATATAATCATTGTCCTTTAAAATAGCAAGAGGTTTATAGGGGCGGGGAAGCGCTTCAGGCGGCCTTCCGGGGGGAAGCGGCGACCATTTTATTGTTGACGGAGTCCCTCACCCGTTTCAGTGTGTCTTTAAGCCGTTTCTTGAGTGCACGCCGCTGTATGAATATCTGCGCTCCAAGCCAGCCATAGAGGCTATTGCTGAACGTGTATTCCCTGCATTCCCGCACGTGATTGGAAAACTGGTATTTATAGGCGAAATCGCCGTGCATCTGGTCGTACTCCTCAAAACCGTTTTCTATGGCTCAGGAAATCGCATTTACGGAGGATAAATGTCCGGGGGAATAACGCGCCCAGGCGTAATCAGCAGTGGGGACGTAATTGCGGATTTTTTTTCCGTCTATCACCATGAGGTGATACGCGATGGTGGCCTCTGCGCATTTGAGCCTGGTAAACAGCAGCATGCCGCTTTTGGCCGCATATTCAATGAACTGTTGGAAGAAGGACAAGATATCCGGCTGGTCGAACATGCCTTCCAGATCATGTTCCCTGCACCATGCGGTCTTCTGTTCCACCATGCCTTCTATCATACCTTCCGGCAGGGGAAGTTCGCAGTAGATCTCGTACGTTACTTCGCCTTGCTCCTTCAGCCGGCGCAATTTGCGCTGGAGTGTGCTGCGCTGCAGGCCCTGTTCCTTGGGGGTGGATTTCAGCCATTGATCTGGTGTTGCCCACTCAATTTTGAGATACGGCGCACGGTTTTTTTCATGCAGGTTGGCAAACGCCGACAGGGAAATTTCGTAAACGGATCCGGGGCACACGTCCCTTAAATGCGCAAAGTCGTAAAGGCTGCTGGCGCGCGCGGCTTGCCACAGTCTATGTGCATCTGCCGGATCCTGACATACCAGATCGGCCTGATAGAACGCTTCCGCACCCGTTGTCTGCAGAATGCGGAATCCTTTCCGCCGGATGACTGCCAAGGGCAGTACGGCGGCCAGTTTTTCGTTCTTTTTGCCGGTAACGATATGCAGCGTGCGATTGTGTTTTCCTACCGTACGCCATCAGATATGGAACCAGTCATAGCTGGAAAACGGACTCTTTCCGTACAGGGAGTGGAGCTGCCGCCATTCGTCAGCCAGCATTTCCACCTCCGCAGGCGATGTCAGGATGCGATAGTCAAGCATAATGATTTATATTAATTTATGTTAATAAATTGGCTTTATATCGCAACTGGGCTAGTATGCCAAGCAATTTCGGCACGAAAAAACCCAGAATTTACGGATGTTCAGGATAATGATTTGATCTGCGCCGAATTATTATTACTATAGCTTCATGACAGTCAAAATTGCCACCTGGAATGTAAACTCCATACGCTTGCGCATTGCCCATCTGACGGACTGGTTGCGTAATTCCGCTCCGGATATTGTATTGCTGCAGGAGCTTAAAGCCACCAGTGAGGTATTTCCGTATATGGAAATTGAAGAACTGGGCTATAACGTGGCGCTCTTCGGCCAGAAAAGCTATAACGGTGTTGCTATTCTTTCCAAGCTGCCGCTCAGCGATATAAAAAATGGCTTGCCGGGTGATGATGGGGATGCGGAAGCGCGGTATATTGAGGCCATAGCGAGCGGAAAGGGCTTTGCGCTTAGGGTAGCATCGATCTATGTGCCCAATGGCCAGTCGCCGGACTCTGATAAATTCCAATATAAACTCCGTTTTCTCGAAAGGCTGCGTGCGCATGTGGAATCGTTGCTGCGTTTTGAGGAAGTGCTGGTTATCGGCGGCGATTATAATGTTGCTCCGGATCCCATAGACGTCTACGATCCGCAAGGACTGGATGGTACTACCTGCTTCCATCCGTTAGAACGTGCTGCATTGCGTGCTATTACCCATCTTGGCGTATATGATGCATTCCGCATCCTGCATCCGGAAAAACAGGTTTTTAGCTGGTGGGATTACCGCGGTAACGGTTTTGACGCCGGCAAAGGAATGCGCATTGATCACCTGCTGCTTTCACCGCAGGCTGCCGACAGGCTGGAATCCTGCGAGATTGTACATAGCCTGCGTGAATTGGAAAAACCTTCCGATCATGCGCCCGTTATGTGTGGCTTGGCTTTATAGAGTTAATAGACACAGAAGGTTTTTATACAAGAACTAAGTCATATACTTCTATGACATAAGTATACCCTCATTCCCGCGCAGGCGGGAATGAGGGAATCAAGTATACGTATCTTTAAGGCATAATGACATAAGAAAATGGTGCAGTCTCATTTAAAAAGAATCTGCAATAGCTTTTCGGCGTAGGCGTTTCGCATTACGCTTCGCCTTGTGTCGTGCTGGCGCCATACCCGCTTTTAGCAATCTGGAAGCGTGATGCAGCGTGTTATCTAATGCTTGGGGAATAGTTTTAGGCAAGGAAGCAGGGTTCATAAAAGCCTGAAGCAATATGCTTTGCATTTCGCAACCGGCTGCTGCGCTGCCTTCAAGTGCTGCATGTACCTTTTCCTGCCACATGCGGGTGAACTCCGGGTGGGAAAGCGATAGCCTGCCCTGGAATGCGTTGCCCATCATCATCGAGCGATGAAAAATGGTTTCCCAGCAGGACATGCCCAGCTGCCAATTTGCTGCCGTCTCCTTCAAGTTTATGGTGTGAAATTGGGGCATTGCAAAAAAGGAATTCGATAGCCGTTTCATTACTTGGTTCCTATTTCATGGGAAGACATAATGGTGAAGAAGCTAGTGTAGTGTCTCGCGCAGCATTTTACCTCTCTTTTTACTCTAGAACCGGCCTGCGCGAGAAAACACTACACTTAGTATATAATTGGCTAGTGTGCTTTTCGTTTCACGCCTCCAGTATCTTACGTATAGTAAAACTTTACGTGAAACGGCACACTAGCCCGGTATGCATAAAGAGTAAATGTGCATCACAATATACATCCTTCTCTAGGCACAATTTATGGAAAAGAAATTAAATACGCCCCGCTTCTGCATCGCGTCATAACGTCCAAGTCCATAGAGTATGAATGTTAGTAACCATTCACTTAAAGGAGATAATCATGGGACGTGGAATCTTACTCTGGCTGATAGGCGTGCCTATTCCCATTATCCTGCTGATTGCATTATTTTCTCATTAACCCCCTTTTTGAAAGCAAAATTGTTATGAACCGTGTAGTCCCAAGTCCATCTTATGATCGTAACGTGGAAGAAACAGGCATCGTAATGGAGCCTGCCGTATCCAGTGTTTCCTGGGCAACCATTCTAGGAGGGGCTCTGGCGGCAGTTGCTGTATCTTTTATCCTTCTTATTTTGGGCTCTGCTTTGGAACTGTCGTCTGTATCTCCCTGGTCTTATACGAATAACAGTATAGCGGCGTTTAGTATAAAAACGGTTGTCTGGCTTATTGTCATGCAGTGGATATCTTCCGGGTTAGGCGGCTATCTGACCGGACGGCTGCGTGTGAAATGGATGGATACGCATGCGGATGAGGTGTTCTTTCGCGATACGGCGCATGGGTTTTTAACTTGGGCGGCGGCAACGGTTTTGACAGTGGCTTTTCTTGCCTCTGCCACTGCGTCTGTTGTCAGTGGCGGAGTGCACGCCGGCGCTGCGGTAGCTTCAGGGGCGGCTGTGGGTGCTGCCAGCCAGGCTGGAACGAAAGATCCACACCAGAATTCAAATGATCCCCTAGCCTATTATGTAGATGTGCTGTTTCGCAGTAACAAGCCGAATCCCAATGTTTCCAATCAGGAAGCGCTAGGAGAAACCAGCCGTATTTTATTCAATGGGATGAAAAATGATGGGTTGCCTGAAGCGGATAAGAATTACCTAGCACAGCTTGTCTCCGCACATACCGGCGTAGATCAGGCGGAAGCTTCCCGGCGCGTGGATACGGCCATAGCGCAGATGCACGATGCAAAGCAGAAGGCGCTGGATGAAGCCGAAGCCGCACGCAAGGCAGCACTCAAGGTATCCATCTACATCTTTCTGTCCATGCTGATTGGAGCGTTTATCGCCAGCGTCGCTGCTGGTCTTGGCGGCAAGCACAGAGATGAATATTAAGCCTTTTAATCACTTTAGTAACCTAAGGAGAGTACCATGTTAGAATTTCTTGCAGACTTTGATGATAATGATGCGATCACGATCCTTAAAAAAGACCATACCCAGGTAAAAGACTTATTTGATGAATTTGATAAGACAGAAGATTTTAGTGAAAAGAAAGGTCTGGCTGCCAAAGCGATCATGGAACTTAAAATCCATGCAGAAATAGAGGAAAAGATTTTTTATCCGGCGGTGCGCAGGCAACTGGATGCAAGCATTATGAATGAAGCCGATGAGGAACATCATGTGGCCAAATTATTGATTGCCGAACTCGAACAGATGGATGGTTCGGAAGCGCATTATGATGCAAAGTTCAAAGTGCTGGCGGAAAGTGTGCGTCACCACATTAAGGAAGAAGAAAACGACATGCTGCCTGAAGCGCATAAGCTGGAAATGGATTTTGATGCGCTGGGTAAGCAACTGCTGGCAATGAAGCAGCAGCTGAAAGAAGGAGGAGTGCCTCTGTCATCGGAAGAAGATCTAATGCAGCATGCAGGGAAAAATGCCGATTCTCCTGCACGTGCAGCAAGCGTAGAAGTTTATTAATCTTTATATAAGGATGCAGAAAATGGATATGACCGCACGACAATTAACAGGAATTGCTGCTATTTTACTTATAGTCATAGCAGCCTATTTTATTCTCATCATGCCGGACAGGCGTACCACTACGGAAAAAGTGGGAGATGCCGTCCATGATATCGATAAAGGACCCACCCAGGCGGCAAGGCAGCTGGAAAACCGTACTCCGGGTGAAAAATTAGGTGATGCGGTAAAGGATACAGGGGATAATATTAAGCATTCTACGTCTAATCCCTAGGCATCTCAACTGAGCATGGGATGGCCGATTGTCATGCGGCCTTCCATCGACTCAGTATGGCTGAGGGATTTTTTATCCCCGGCCCAGGATTTGGAGGCTTCCTGATTTTCATGGGGGCCTTCTATCCGGCTTAACCTGACATGCCCGTTTTCTATGACTGCAATATGATCTTTGGGCACTATTCCTTCGCGGGTCAGGTCTGCGATCGCTTTCTGCTCCTGGGAGTGAATGCGGAAGTTACGGAAGGAGCGTGTCGTGAATTCCATGAATTTTGCCATGATGAGCGACCATCCTAATTCCTTGACGACAAGGCGCGTCTGCTCGGCCACCACCATACTGTTATCGCCGTCTACATTGCCGTGCACACTAAGCCGGCCATAATGATCTCCTTCGGCGGCTTTTATACTTTCAATGCTGGCGCCGTGATTGGAGAAAAAGCGATTCGAGCTTTCAATGAGTTTGTTACCTACACTGCTTTTATGCAAAAGTTTATAAAGTTGCTTTCCCAACCCCCAGGATAGCGTATCTACGCTGAGATACTGCAGGTTTTTCGTTTCCGCCCATCTGCTGAACCGGTTTACTACGGCATCCCCTCCCAGGATCACCCCGGTCATGACGCCACGTGGCAGCCATATGTCCCACGCGCTGTGCTTCTTCACACGCTTATTGATTTCCTGTTCAATTCTGTCTTCGACGGTTTTGGGTTCCGGCACGGGCTGCAGTTCCAGCGGCAAAACATCCATATCCTTTTTAAAAAGCCGGTTAATCTTATATGCAAGGATGCCGCGGTGTTTCACCAGAGGCGTCATGAGCAGGGTGACAAGTGTCCCCGAAATCATCATGAAACTCATTTCTACGGCAGAGCGGACGCTATCCTTAGTTTGCGCGTTACCGGCATCTTGGCGCAGAAGTTTACGGATACCGGTGATAACACCGTTTTTAATCTCGCTTACTTTCGGCTGCGGGTTCAGAAAATAAGTAATACCGAGCGCGACAGCGCGGAGTTCATTACAAATCCTATAACGTAGAACGTAAAAAATGCAGGATCCTGCCGCCAAAGGTTTTGTTGATATCCTGAGCCGGTTCGTGGACTAACGCGCCCTCTTCCAGATCCTTACGCATGGGAAGCGTATCTGGCGATGTTTTTTTGGAGCTATCAATATGACCATCCGCCATACATCCTGTCCATTATAAAGCTGGAGACAGCTGGCCAGAAGTAGAGGCTGCCTGTTCTACCGGAGTTCGCGCATTGCGTTGTTCGGTGATGGAGCCTAACGGTGTGGTACGGCTGGAATGGGATGCATCCTGCCCCGTTTTGCTGGCCGTCTTACCGGCATTCTTTTCGTTTTCTGTCCATTGTGCGAACCTTTGTTTTTTTTCCTGTTCGTACTGTTCATCCACCTCATTCGCTCTTATAATGGACGGCTGTTGTTCGGTGCTGTGAGCGGCTTGGGCAGCAGGAGGCGCTTGTTCTTTTTCCGCCGTTTTATTGTTTTTGGCGGGTTGTAATGGCTTGCCGGAAGATTGCGGATCGGACGGAAGTTCAGTGGTTTTGTGCTGGTGTCTGTTTTTGAAGAAGGCAGCGGCGATATGCGCGACTGCATATGCTACCGCCATGCATACGAAAGAATAAAACGCCTCAAAATAAATAAACTGAAATAATCCTGAAAAATTGAGCTTTGGAAACTTCTGGCGTAATTGGGAATTTTTTTCCAGCCGTTCGCCTATTTTTCTTCCTGGCCCTTCGAATAATTTGTAATTCCATGATTTGCCATCCTTGCCTTTTTTATCGAGCGCAAAGGCAATCGGTACGACGGTGAAGGCCGTAAGCAGCCTGCTGCCCAATACGCTTAACCAGGACTGCTGCGCTTCCTGGGCATAGGCTGCCTCCGTATTCTTCGGCGTAGTTCCCATCAGTTTATCAAAGAAACGGGCGATTTTTATTTTATAATTTTCCAGCAGTTTGACCAGGAAAGAGATGCCTGTGCCGTCAATCCAGGAAAAGCCAACCGCTAATGCCATACTTACGGTTTCATTGCCTCCTTTCAAATGCATTTTGTCCCTAATCCAATCTTTTCTGCTGGAGAAAAATTTTCCCATCTTTGTATTGGGATCGCCGTGGTTGGTCTGATAGCTCGCATATACGGAAATGGCGAATACGCTGAGATAGGCGAATACCGGATAGACAATAAAGTCGAACATCCATAACCCCGGTGTACGCTTCACGTTTTTGTTAAGCGTGTTCTTGGTGCCGGCTCCCGAGAGCGTGTTCTCAGCCTCTTCGGCAAATTGTACGGTTTTGGGTTCTGAGTCAGGGTGATGGCTCTCGCTATGTTCGCCTTCTGATGACGCGTTTTTTGCCACCTGTGGAACGGGTGTCGCCTGTGGCGGTGAGGCTTGCCGGTGTTCGATATCGGTATCTTGCGCGGTTGACATCAAAGTTTCCAAAAGCTATTCATTCACTCTCCATATTACACAGTTTTTATTAAGAATTGTGTTACAATTTCATGAAGATTTACAATATTGGGCTTCTGCTAACCTGTTATAAATTGCCTATAATTTAACACTAAAGCGTTGGGAATTATTCCACATGAACCGGATATTTTCAGGTGTCCAGCCGACGGGTAACTTGCATTTGGGCAATTATCTCGGTGCTATCCGTAACTGGGTGGAATTGCAACATAGCTATAACTGCATCTTCTGCGTAGTGGATTTGCATGCCATAACGGTTCCGCAGAAGCCGGAAGAGCTCGTTCAGGCCACCCGCGAAGTGACAGCGGCCTATATCGCCTGCGGTATTGATCCAAAGAAAAGCATTATATTTCCGCAATCAGCGGTTTCCATTCATGCCGAGTTGTCGTGGATTTTGGGGTGCCATACGCCGCTCGGCTGGCTTAACCGCATGACGCAGTTTAAGGAAAAAACCGGCAAGCATGCCGATAAAGCTTCGCTGGGACTGTATGGGTATCCAGTGTTGATGGCGGCGGATATATTGGGCTATCGCGCCACCCATGTGCCGGTAGGCGAGGATCAAAAGCAGCATCTGGAACTGGCGCGCGATATTGCCGGCGCATTTAACCGTTTTTATAATCAGGACTATTTCCCCTTGCCGGAGCCACTGATTCAGGGGCCAGCGACCCGTATCATGAGCCTGCGGGACGGCACGAAAAAGATGAGCAAGTCGGAAGAATCGGACTATTCCCGCATTAACCTGACCGATAATGCCGAGGCCATTGAGTTGAAATTCCGCAAGGCGAAGTCCGATGCCTTGCCCACTATCACCTATGAGCCTGAAAAAAGGCATGAAACTGCCAATCTGATCAATATATATGCTGCGCTTTCGGGCAATTCACGGGAAAAAATAGTGGAGGAATTCGGCGACAAGAATTTTTCCGCCTTCAAAAAAGCCCTTGCCGAGCTTGCCATCTTTTTCGTGCCGTCCCGCAGGCTCATGATACGGGTCGCTGGCCCCTGAATC
>JABDGA010000026.1:17065-17475 GCA_013286285.1 Alphaproteobacteria bacterium
ATTGCGTAATCAGGATTATATCGATTCCGTGCTCAAAGAAGGGGCGGAAAAGGCGAACGCCATCGCCACCCGCCATATGCGCGAAATTAAGGAAATGGTTGGCTTTCTGACGTTGTAGCGCTTCCCCCTCCTTAATCCTCCCCCTTAAGGGGGAGGAGAGCCGCGAAGCGGCAGAAGGGGGTATTCTATATATTATCAATATATTACACATAATCAGGCCATGAATCACAGGCCGCTGGCCACTCCCTTTATCATCATACGGTCATAAATATGTCATTAAAATGTCACCAGATGTTAACTTGTCCTTCATCATTCAAAAATATACTATGAGGATAGCTTAAAAGGATTGCTGCGAAGGCTGTGCTACTGAGGATGGCGTTGTTTGCCCGGTCGCAGCTGGAGTAGAAGCC
>JABDGA010000026.1:17485-19579 GCA_013286285.1 Alphaproteobacteria bacterium
ACTTATGCCCCGTGCGAACTGAAGGAGGAATGATATGGCAAACATAGATTGGGGAAATCGAAAAACGTGGTCAGATGCGTTTGTAGATGATGGCAGTGGTGTATTGACACGGATCACGGATGAACGGATAGCCAGTATATGGGCTCTTACTGGTCATTTTACCGATTCGGCTGGGGAAGCAGCTGTTATAAGCACTAATGGTGCACTTCTAGCGCATATACAGAATTACGTTTCGGCGAATCCGCTACTCAAAGAAAAATTGGAAAAAGGTTCTCCAGAAGAAAAGTTGTGGGCAGAGCGCACAGCAACTGTTGCTGCCCTTACTTTGCTGGCAGGTGAGATTGGATTAAATGATGAATATATCACTAAAGTAGTAATGGCCTATCGAGATAATTTGCCTAATAGGCCAACCGATCCAGTATTGGAAGAAAAAGTCCGGATAGAGACGTTAAGATTAATTAAAGAGGAACAGAAAGCGACTAATGACACAAGTCTTAAAGAGGCACAAGACAGGTTATCAGGCACGCTGACTGGTGCAGGCGTAATGCCATATCAAGTACGGCAAATGGTAAGTGATGCGGGTTACCCCGTCCATAAGAGAAAGGTAAGTGCGGCATTAGATGCGGCAGCTCAAGTGACCACTAAAGCGGTTAATGCTGCGATTCTTGCCAAAGGGAATGGCGAAGCATTAACTGAAAGGGAAATGCAAGATGTAATTAATGGATTAAGAGATAATGAGGTATATAAAAATCTTGAAGCTCAGACATGTGGCAGGGGGAGTTTCATTAATAGTTTAACAAGCATGACATTCTCAGGCTTAGTAAGTGGCTTAAAAGCTGCACCCAAAGCGCTTCTTGTCGGTCCTTTCCTGCATATGTTAGGGAGTACTGTGTGTAATCTGGTGGGGCATCCTGAGTTGGCGGCGTTTACAGGAGTAAAAGGGATGATGGGAGCTGCTGCATTGGCAGGGGCAGGGAACAAATTTGCGCGGCATAATGCAGAAGTGAGTAAGAAAAAAGATGCGCTTCATGATTCCCTCATGGCAGTGGCAAGGAAGTGTAATGCAGATTTTCAAGAGTGGGATGAGAAGAGAGCCCCCAGCAATCGTTATGTGATCAAAGATTTAGAAGCACCGCCACTTATAGCGAGTCTAGTGCCGCCAGCGAATAGTTCCCAAGCAACACCGGCTACAGGTACAACCCAAACGGCTTCTACTCCAGCTGCGACCGGGCAAACAACGCCATCCTCAGTAGCACAGCCTTCGCAGCAGCAGGCAGGGGCGAATACAACGGATCCGCAAGGTGTTCAACGTGCATTAGATCTGATTTCAGATGCTCTGGCTACCGGCCCCGGTAATGGATTTCCGACCACAAATGATATTGCAAGACTTGTACACTCTATGATCCCTCTTTGTAATGACCTCAAGAGGGAACATTTTGATCCTCATGCTTTGGCAAATGAAGCCATGTTACGTGGGCATGATGCTGCTAAAAGAACAGATATTCTTGATGTGGCGCTACAAGTGCGGGGACTTGTCATGGCTTCGCATGCAGCAAGCCAAGGACAGAATACCAATAATATTTCACCCTCTCCTGGTATTGGGTCTAAGAATAGCCCACAAGTACCAACAGTATGTTAGTCAATTGTCACAAAAGGTTCATTTGTTAAGGTATTAAAACGTGTTAATATAGAATAGCTCATAAAGTATTTATAAAAGGAAAGAAAATGGGCAAGTTTTTAGATGGTGTAGAAGGCGCGGGAAAAACCTGGGTTAAGGGACTTGTCTATACCGCCCTGATTGTTGGTGCGATAGCTGCCGTAGCGGTTGGAGGGATCATGCTTGCCAGTGGCGCAGGATTGGCGGCGCTTACAGGGGCGATTATCGCAGGCCTCTCTGCAACGGCTCTTACTGCATGGATAGAGTTGGCTTCACCCTGGGGGCACATAGCGGGCGGTTTTGCTGCGCTTATTGGCGGTATCTTCGGAGCAAAAAGAGGAGAAGATCGCCGGGAGGCGCTTTACCAGCAGGAATTAAATAATACGCAGGCGCAGACTGCACAGCTGCTACAAGGGGGGGGATCTTATTATACTCCC
>JABDGA010000027.1 GCA_013286285.1 Alphaproteobacteria bacterium
AAGGCCTATACCCCCGAATTATTCCACAAGCTCGGACTGGACGTCATGGTGCGTGACGAGTTGATTAACAACCAGCTTATCACCAGCGAAGCGCAAGCGCTGGGGATTGTCATCAGCGACGGCGAAGTCATCAAGGTCATCGGTCATAACCCAGCCTTTCAGGACAAGGACGGCAATTTTGACAAGACTGCCTATCTCACGACGCTGCGCAATCATGGCTTGAGCGAACAGCGTTATGTGGACGATGTGCGCAAAAGCCTGGCAACCAGCCTGCTCGCGGATACGATCACTTCCGGCGTCATCGTACCGGATACTCTGCTGCAGGCGGTCTATAAATCCCAGGAAGAACGGCCTACCGCCAGTATCACCATGGTTACGCCCTCCGTCCTGAAGCAGGTTCCTGCGCCGACCGAGCAGGAGATAAAAGCCTATTATGATGCCCATGCCAATCTATTCCAGACGCCGGAATACCGCACTATAAGCTATGTGGATATGCCGCTCTCCGGCGTGCAGTCAAAAATCGACGTGCCGGAAGAGGAGATCAAACATGCCTATGAAGAGAGGATACAGGATTTCCATAGCCCGGAACGCCGTCAGGTGGATCAGATGATGTTTGCAACAGAAGCGGATGCCGAAAAAGTGGCGGATAAGCTTAAACACGGCGAGCGTTTTGCCGATTTAGCCAAAACTGCAAATATAGAGAATAAAGGTCATACCACGCTTGGGCTGATTGCCAAGCAGGATCTGCCGCCTGAAAATGCCGATGCCGTATTTGCGCTGAAAGAGAATACCGCCACCAAGCCGCTCAAATCCGATTTCGGCTGGCATATTCTATATGTCAGCAAAATAGTCCCGGAAGGCACCGAACCGCTGACGGAGGTACGCAAAGCGATCCTTCAGGATTTAAGCGCCGCCAAAGCGAATGAAACCCTGTCTCGGCTGACAAACCAGATGGTAGATGACATGGCCGGGGGTATGACGCTCGAAGATGCCGCGAAGAAAATGGCTATCATGTGGAATCCGTAAAGCAGATCGAGCATGCCAGTAAGACTGCGGACGGAAAAGCCGTGAACTTGCCGCATTACGATAACTTTCTCGACATCGCTTTTTCCACCCCTGAAAAAGAGCATTCACAAGCCACCCAGGGGGCAGACGGCTCTTTTTTCATTGTACGCGTGGATAGCGTTACCTCGCAACATGCGCGACCGCTTGCGGAAGTCAGGGATCGTATCCTGACGGCCCTTAAAGAGAAAGCCACCGGGGAATTACTGGAAAAGATGGCCTATGATATCGGTGAAAAGCTCCGTGCCGGAAAAAAGCCTGACGTAACGCTTACGACCATTGCCTCCGGCACTATCAAGCGCGACACCACCGCCACCGAAGACGGTAAGACCCCGCTTCCGCGCAAACTGGTGGAAGAGCTTTTCACCTTGCAACCGCACGGTTTTACCAATGCCTACAAGTCAGCCACCGGCAATTACCTGCTTGCCTCTCTGGAGAAAATAATTCCAGCGCCGGAGAAAGCCGATCCGCAGGCGCTCAAAGCCACCTCTGAATCGTTGAAGAGCGCATTGCAGGATGAAGTCATGAGCCATTATCTTATCTATCTGCGCGGGAAGCACCCCATATGGATAAATCAAGCTGCATTCCGCTCAAGGGAAGATGAGGGCAATGAGTGATGCACTATTCGTTATCGCCGGACTTTGAGGGCTTTGCCGAAAAATTTCGCAGGCATATTCCCCAGTTGGTAAGCACCGTTCTCATTGCCGATCTGGAAACGCCGGTTTCCGCCATGCTGAAACTGCATCGCAGGGGAGAGTTGTGTTTTCTGCTGGAATCCGTGCAGGGCGGCGAAACGCTGGGCCGGTATTCGATTATCGGCCTGAAGCCGGATCTGCTCTGGCGCTGCCGGGGCAGACACGCGGAAATAAACCGCAAATGCACTACGGATGACGGGGATTTTGATCCCATCACAGAGGATAGCCTGACTTCGCTGAAGGCCCTGCTACGCGATTGCCGGATCGACATCCCTGACACGATGCCGCCTATGGCGGCGGGGCTTATCGGTTATATGGGCTACGACATGGTGAAGCTGATGGAGGAACTCCCCGACAGCAATCCCGATGCCATCGGCCTGCCGGATGCCTGCTTCATGCGCCCGCGTATCATGATTATCTTTGATTCGGTCAAGGGCGAACTGCATATCGTCACCCCCATCTGGAAAGATCATGGATTTCCCGATGCCGAGTCAGCCTATGAGAAAGCCACGCGGCTGATAGCAGAGACAGCTGAAACTTTAAAAGGCTTACCCGCGACTCGCGATTCGCGTCCCGCGACTCCCCTTTCCTTCTCCTCCAACACCACCCGCGAGGAATACCACGCCATGGTGGCAAACGCGAAGGAGTATATCCGGGCGGGCGATATCTTTCAGGTAGTGCCGTCGCAACGCTTCAGCGCCGATTTCACTCTGCCGGATTTTTCGCTCTACCGATCGTTGCGTCACCTCAATCCCTCGCCGTTTTTATTCTTCCTGCATTTTGGTAATTTCTCGCTGGTCGGCTCCAGCCCGGAGATTCTCGTGCGCCTGCGCGACAACGTCGTCACCATCCGCCCGATCGCGGGGACCCGCAAGCGCGGCGCGAATAAAGCGGAAGATAAGGCGCTGGCGGAAGATTTGCTCTCCGATCCCAAAGAAGTCGCGGAACATCTTATGCTTCTGGATCTGGGCCGCAACGATGTCGGGCGCATCACCAAAACCGGAAGCGTAAAGGTGACGGAGCGGATGGTGATTGAGCATTATTCACATGTCATGCATATCGTTTCCAATGTCGAGGGCGAAATAGATCCGAAATATGATGCGATAGACGCGCTGATTGCCGGCTTCCCGGCAGGCACGGTGAGCGGTGCGCCGAAAATCCGGGCCATGGAAATCATTGACGAGCTGGAAAAGGAACGCCGCAGCTTTTATGGCGGCTGTGTCGGCTATTTTTCGGCAAACGGCACGATGGATACCTGTATCACACTGCGCACCGGGCTGATAAAGGATGGCAAGGTTTATGCGCAGGCGGGCGGAGGCGTGGTGGCGGACAGCGACGCAGAAGCTGAGTATCAGGAATCCTGCAACAAAGCCCGCGCCATTATCCGCGCCGCCGAAGATGCCTGGAGGTTCGCATGATTCTGCTTATCGATAATTACGACAGCTTTGTCTACAACCTGCTGCACTACCTGAGCGAGTTGGGCAAGGAAGTGGTCGTCCGGCGCAACGACGCATTAAGCGTGAAAGATATCATCGCGATGAAGCCGGAGGCCATCGTCATTTCTCCCGGCCCCGGCACGCCGGAAGAATCCGGCATCTGCCTTGACCTGATTGCGCAGGCAGCGGGCAGGATTCCGCTTCTGGGTGTCTGCCTCGGGCATCAGGCCATCGGACAGGCCTTCGGCGGCAAAGTCGTACGCGCCGATAAGCCTATGCATGGCAAGGTCAGCGCCATCTATCATCAAGGCAAAAGCGTATTCAAAAGGCTTCCCAGCCCGTTCAACGCCACCCGCTACCATTCGCTGATTGTCGAAAAATCCTCCTTGCCGGATTGCCTTGAAATCACCGCCGAAACCGGCGACGGCATCATCATGGGCCTGCAGCATAAGCAATTCAACCTACACGGGGTGCAGTTCCACCCCGAAAGCATTGCCTCCGAGCACGGCCATGCGCTGCTTAGGAACTTTGTAGATACTATCCGATAATTCAAATGTGTATTCACACAAGGGTAGTATGATTTTGTTATAGATTTTGAGTTCTTTTTTATTGCTTAGGTGCTCGTCATCCCGCGCAAAAGCGCGGGATCTCAGGCTACTAGCACTAGATACCGCGGTCAAGCCGCAGTATGACGGGATCAATAGAACTATAATAAAATGACACTACCCACACAAGACTGTCATAAAACTGTCATTTTACAGGTCACAATCGCGCCTATATAATAGATTTCAGAGGGCATTTATGAACTGCAATTCCGATAGAGATGCAACGCTTCCTGTTTCCCTAAAGGCACCGGCACCGGAACAGGAGGTTGTCGTTATACATGAGGAGAGAAAGTTAAGCATATTCTCGGAAGTTATAAAAGGCGGCCTGATAACGGGCGGCATTTCGGTAGGGCTTGGCGCCTTCCTTAAGACCGTATTCAACAAAGAAGCATGGAAACACCCCTTTACGACTGATGTAACGATAACCGCAGGCATACTGGACGCCGGAGCCTCAATGTTCGGTGCGATCTTATATGGCATACAGGCCCACCGCTATAATCGCGAGATTGATGAAAGCCGCGCACAAAAAATAAAAGATAAGCTGGCTTCCACCCAACAGCAAAGATAATAATTATGCCGCCTGGTTTTTCCGGCGCATCTCCGCGTTCTCCATGGCCACGCCCGTTATATCCGCAAGTATCTGCAGAATGATGATTTCCTCATCCGACGGCAGGCGGCAGACCGCCCAGTAATTACCGATGGCCCCCACCGGCTCCGCCTTGTTTATCGGCACCATGACCAGACTTTTTACAAAGGTAGGACGATAGGCATCCTCCGGTATACGCGGATCCTGGTAAATATCCTCAATCACTGCAACGCGCCGGTGGCTCATTACCCATCCGCTGATGCAGGCGCACATGGGAAAGCGTTGCCCCTTCCAAAGCGGGCCTATGGCGTTTTCCTCCAGGTAATGACACTTGTCGCCGTCACGTAGCACGAACGTCGCGCCATCGGCTCCTGTGAGCGAACGTGCGGCCTCACGCACAATCGCGGTGATGGATTCCATATCATGCGCCTGCGATAAATCACTTATCACCCCAGCCAGCCGTTGCACGGCAGGAGCATAGAGTTCCGAAGGCTCCAGAGACCTCAGAACAGCTGCATGCGGTTTGCTCATGGAAGATACCCTCCCCTTCTATATCATTTTGTTATGGACAAGAAGTTTTTTAATCTATTGAGTATATTATCCCTTACCGTCATTGCGAGCCGCCACAGGCGGCGTGGCAATCGAGAAATCTATCGTGTGGCAGAATCTGGATTGCTTCGCTACGCTCGCAATGACGGAAATTATTACTATAGCAGACTTTGCTATTATTTTCACTATCCTCAATTATTCCTTTGTATCGTATGGGTTTTTATTCTTTTTCAGAATGATGCGGATGGGAATGCCAGGCATATGGAACACCTCGCGCAGGCTGTTTACCAGATAGCGCAGGTAGCTGTCCGGAAGCTTGTCCGCCTTGCTGACAAACAGTGCAAATGCGGGAGGACGCGATTTCACCTGTGTTGCATAGCGGATTTTTATGCGCCGTCCGTTTACAATCGGCGGGGAATGGCGCACCAGCGCCTCCTCCAACCAGCTGTTGAGCTTATGGGTGGGAATGCGCCTGTTCCATGTGTCATAGGCATCAAACACCGCCTGCATCAGCTTATCCATATGCGTGCCGCGCTCGGCGGAAATCGGCTGTACGGTTACTCCCTTGATCTGTGGCATCACGTCTTCAAGGCGCGCATGCAGGTCGGCAAGATAACGTTGCTTGTCTGCCACCTTGTCCCACTTATTTACCGCCACGACCACCGCTCTGCCTTCTTTCTCAATGTGATCCGCAATGGAGAGATCCTGTTTTTCAAGCGCGAATTCCGCATCCAGCACCAGGATGACGACATGAGCATACTGAATGCTGCGCTGGCTGTCTTCTACCGCCAGCTTCTCCACTTTGCCATGGACATTACTGCGCCGTCGCATCCCGGCAGTATCTACCAGCTTTATCTCCCGATCTCCATATTCCAGATCCACGGCAATAGAATCGCGCGTGATACCGGCTTCCGGCCCGGTCAGCACGCGTTCATAACCCAGTAGCCGGTTAAACAGGGTAGATTTTCCCACATTGGGACGACCTGCAATGGCGACGTGAATTATGGGGGGCACGCTGCCCCCGGTTCCGCTCCGCGAAACCTCCCCTGCGGGGTCGTCGGCTACGCCTCCTCCGCATACCCTCGCACCATTTTCTTCGTGACTCGTGACTCGCGACTCGTTACCCGCTACCTCTTCATACGCCGCCAGCGCATTATACAAATCCGCCATGCCCTCGCCATGTTCAGCGGAAATCGCGACCGGTTCCCCTAACCCCAGCCTATAGCCTTCCGCGATGCTGTCTTTCGCCTTGCCGCCTTCACATTTATTAATCACCAGCACCATCGGCTTGCCGCTTTTGCGCACCACTTTGGCGAAATGGCGATCCTCCGGGGTGATGCCGACGCGGCCATCCACCACCAGCAGCGCCACATCCGCCTCTTCCAGTGCCGCTTGCGACTGCGCGGTCATCCGTGCGGCAAGAGAGCCTTTGGCTGCCTGCTCCAGCCCTGCCGTATCGAATACGTTGAATTCCAATGGCCCGATATTGCCCCTGGCCTCGCGCCGATCGCGCGTCACGCCCGGCATGTTATCTACCAGCGCAAAGCGCGTTCCGGTCAAACGGTTGAACAGGGTAGACTTGCCGACATTCGGGCGGCCAAGAATGGCGACGGTGAAAAGCATGTTGTTAGTTTCTAGTTGTTAGTTGTTCACAATGTACACTAACAACTAGCACCCAACAACTAATACAATACATGTAGCTTGGCGTCCTTCGTCACCAAGTACATACGCCCATCGGCAACAATCGGGGCGATGGCGATATCTTCAGGAATATCCATGGTGGCAAGCGTGCTGCCATCCACAGGGGAAAGCGCGAGCATCTTTCCATGCGCTCCGGCAAGCAGCAGTTGATCTCCGGCCATCACCGGCCCGAACCATGTGTACGGATTTTTTTGCTTCTTTTCATCCTCATAGCGTGGTAGCTGCTGCACCCATTTAATGCGCCCGTCGCCGCGCAGCAGGCATACCACCTGCCCATCCGCGGAAAGCATATACATAAAATCGTCGGCAATCCACAGCGTGTTCAGCGAGGAGATATCCTGCTCCCACAGATGCCTGCCATTTGCAATGGAAAACGCGGCAACGAATCCGCTACTGCCCGCCGCATATACCGTATCATCCTTGATAATAGGCGTACCGCCTACGCCGGAAAAGGTAGAGGTGGCTGAAGTCCGGTGAGGCTTCAGCAGCAAATCGCTCCAAAGCGCCTGCCCGCTTACGCTATCCAGTGCATGAATCTCCCCGGAAGAATAGGGCGCAATGACAACCGACTCACTCATGGCAGCCGATACCGATGCCAGAAATCCGGCGTTTTCGTTGATCCCGCGATGCGTCCAGAGCTGCGTGCCTTTTTCCGCATCGAGCGCAAAAAGCTGGTTGTCTACCGAGACGACATATACCCTTCCACCTCCGGCCTTAGGCGCGGCGCGCAGGGGAATGCCGATATACTGCCGCCAGTTTTCCTTGCCGGAAGCCGCATCGAGTGCATATACCCAGCCGCGTCCGGTAGTGACAAAAATACGGCCCGCGTCAAACGCAAGCCCGCCGCCCAGTATCTCGGGCTCATGCTTGGCCACGGCGCTTTTATTTTGCCATTTTATAGTGCTTATCTTTGCCGCATCATACGCAGTGACATAACCTTTGGAGTCCATCGCATATACCACGCCGTTATCCACAATCGGCGAGGAGTAAAGCGGTTGCTCCCAAGCGTTGCCTTCACCGATGGATTCTTTATCGTCATGCTTGAACCCGGAAATCTGCAGGTTTCCAGTCATGCCCTGGGGGCTTCCCCCCGCTTGCCGCCAGTTATGGTTGATTTTCTGCGCCGGGATGGCAACGGTTGCATTCGCAAGCGAATCATCCGGCTTGATAACCGTAGAATCGTTTAAAACTGCGATACGGTTTCCCGGCAGCTTCGGCTTATCCTCATCGCTCCCCCCCATCCAACTGGGCAGGCTTTCGCACGCCGAAAGCGCCACTACCAGTGATAGGATAGCACAAACACTTTTCAATCTCATGGTTGTTTTCCTTTGATGCCGTCACGCAGTTCCTCCGCACGCTTGTGCTCCGATATCAGCAGTTCAGGGTTGCTCGCAATATTATCCAGTATGTCTCGCGCTTCCTTGGTTTTGCCTTCTTTTTTCAGCGCAAGCGCATAAAGCTCCTGTGTCATGGCGCTAAACACAGAGCCACCGGAAGAGGGCTTCTGCTCCCCGGCGGAGGCATCGGCGAGCGCCGCAGCATTGAGCGCGGCAAAGCTACGTAGCGCTTCATCCGATCCGCTGCCGGTAAAATTGGTGATTTCCTTGTAAAGCGTCTCCGCTTCCGCAGGTTTTCCTTCCGCCAATAGCATCTTGGCACGTTCCAGCTTTGCAATAATGGCAATACCGTAGGTGTTTTGTTCGACTTCCTTAAACCCCTGCGCGGCTTCCACGTTTTTACCGGACTGGGAAAGCTCATCGGCGCGGATCAGTATATCGGTATCCTTCAGGTTATTTTCTTTGACATGTCCCTTCCAGAATACCGAAAAAGCGGTGGCCAACACAATGCATATGCACCCCGCGATAATAAGCTTGCCGTAGCTGCGCAGAAACTTCTCAAAATTATCCACCCGCAGCGCTTCGTCAATCTCCTGAAATATGCTTAAGTCTTCGCTCATGTTCTACTCCCATTCGATGGTGCCGGGCGGCTTGCTGGTGATATCATAGACAATGCGGTTGATGCCGCGCACTTCATTGATGATGCGACTCCCGACCCGCGCAAGGAAAGCATGCTCGAACGGATAATAATCCGCCGTCATCCCGTCCGTGGAGGTTACGGCGCGTAGGGCGCAGACATATTCATACGTACGGGCATCCCCCATAACGCCGACTGTACGCACCGGCAGCAACACGGCAAATGCCTGCCAGATTTCATCATACAACCCCGCCTTACGTATTTCCTCGATATAGATGGCATCCGCCCGGCGCAGCAGCTTAAGCTTCTCTTCGGTAATCGCCCCCGGAACCCGTATGGCAAGCCCAGGGCCGGGAAACGGATGGCGGCCAATCATCTCCGCGGGCATCCCCAGCTCCAGGCCGAGCCTGCGCACTTCATCCTTAAATAGCTCACGCACCGGCTCAACCAGCTTCATATTCATACGCTCCGGCAAGCCGCCGACATTGTGGTGCGACTTGATGGTTACAGACGGGCCGCCGGTAAACGACACCGATTCTATAACATCCGGGTAAAGCGTACCCTGGGCAAGGAAATCCGCTCCGCCCGCCACTTCCGCCTCATGCTCAAATACCTCAATGAAGGTCTCGCCGATAATCTTGCGCTTCTGCTCCGGATCCGCCACACCGTTTAAGCGCTCCAGAAACAACTGGCTTGCGTCCACATACACCAGCGGTATATGAAAATGGGTGGCGAAAAGCGCCTTGACCTGTGCGCCTTCATTTTCGCGCAGCATACCAGTATCAATGAAAATGCACACAAGCTGATTGCCAATGGCCTGATGCAGCAGGGCAGCGACCACTGAAGAATCCACGCCGCCACTCACACCGCATATCACCCTGCGTTTCCCCAC
The DNA here is from genome assembly GCA_013286285.1 of Alphaproteobacteria bacterium. Taxonomy (GTDB): domain Bacteria; phylum Pseudomonadota; class Alphaproteobacteria; order Rickettsiales; family JABCZZ01; genus JABCZZ01. Next base: position 9,501 of record JABDGA010000027.1, read on the forward strand.
AATCCGGCGGATTTTTTCTATCGCATGCGCGGTGAAGGTTTCCATGCTCCAGTCGCCTTTGCATCCGGCGATGCCATGCGTAAAATTTTTCAGCAATTTAGCACCGTCCGGCGTATGCACCACTTCCGGATGGAACTGCAGACCGTAAAAGCCTTTTGCCTCATCGGCAATCGCTGCAAACGGAGCAGAAACCGTGGAAGCAATCACCTCAAATCCCGGAGGAAGCGCCGTAAGATTATCGCCATGACTCATCCACACCGGATAGGAATTACCTTTCTCCCATACCCCATCAAACAATCTGCTTTCCGACATAACTTCTACTTCAGCACGACCAAATTCGCGATCGTCCGATTTTTCCACCTTTCCTCCCAGTTGCTGGCACATGAGCTGCTCGCCATAACAGATGCCAAGTACAGGTACGCCTAAAGAAAATACCATATCCGGCGCTTTCGGCGAGAAGTCCGCATGCACCGAGGACGGCCCGCCGGACAGAATGATTGCCTTGGAATTAAATGCACGGATGGTGCTTTCCGCCGCCGTACAAGGAAGGATTTCCGCATATACTCCGTTCTCCCGCACCCTGCGGGCAATCAGCTGCGTTACCTGCGAGCCAAAATCCAGAATAAGTATGCGATCGGCCATTGTCTCCTCTTAAAACAGCGGCAATGTCGCATAAGCGCCTGCATATGTCAAAATAATCATAATAATTCAGGATAAGCTTACCTATATATTTCGTTTACTAAATACTTGCCGACACCTATAATTAATCCTCTTACATATTCAGGAGTTAATGGATACTGCTATGCCACACACTCAAGGACAGGAGTTGGAAGTCGTCATAAAATTCAAAAACTTGCAGGGCGACTATATCTATGATGTGGATAGCGAGCGACGGCATGTTGAAGAAGCGGCAAAAGAGCTTGCCGGACAATTGAAGAAGTTCGGTTACCACTTTCATGACGTAAAAAGGCTCGATAGCAATGACCAGAACAAAATGCGGCGGCACTTCATTATTACCCTTGATCCCAGGCAAACCCCAGAAGAACTCAAAAGAAGGCTGGAGAGCATTGGCGGCAACCGATCCTGGACCTATTATGAGGTGTATTAAGATTTTTCATGGAATATTAAAGCGATTATTAATCTTCTTCCTGCTAATATTCCATGTAAGCATCACTTAATTCATAGAACTGGCATGGATAGTCATCGACAGACACACCGGTATTTTCCACGCACGGCAGCACTATTGATAGGTAAAGCAATACGAAGATTGCAAAACAGCAAGCATTTGACGCAGTCTGAAATGGCAAAAATGCTTGGGGTGGCAGCATCGGATATTTCACATTGGGAAAACGGAGATTGGGACAATAAAGAAACAGCCAGCCATAGCAAGAAGAGACCAATGACCGGCTATTATATTAAGAGAATACAGGATGTTTTTCACCTTCCTAATGACACGGGAATGCAATGGTTAACAATGCTTTATCCGGCCCTGGAAGAAAGTTACGTTTTTGACGAATCCTTATCACCGGAACAGAAATTCTCTATTTTATTACAGTCCTATATAGGACTTTTTGAATTCAACTCAGGCCAGCGTACATCTTTGGAAAAAATGGTGAGTAGAATAAATATTTTTTTGAAGGATATCGATACAAAAACAGGCGGGATAAAAAAAGGTTATTTATTGAATTGGGAAAAGGGAATAATAAAAGAAAGACATACTGGTGGTTATTATATTCGCCCTCTCACCGGCTATCACATTCGTGCCCTAACACATAGCCTTGGACTTTCAGATAAAGAGGCGGCTCGGCTACTTAAAGCTGCATTTCCCGGCTTAGAGAAAAGTTATTTTGATACTTATACCACCCCCCTCCCCATAAAAGAGTTATTGGAATCTTGCATTGCCCGCCTGGAATTCATGGAAGCAAAAGAGATATCATTCGATGCAGTAGCCAAAAGCATAGGAACTACCCCAACTGCATTTAAGAGATGGAAGACGGGAGAAGAAACTATCAACCTTGAAAAGTTTGCTGAAGGAATAAAAGCTACATTCCGTCTCGAAGATGCTTATGAAGATTTTGAATATATCGTGCAAAAATTCAGTCCCAATCCGATAGTGCACGATGCTTCCTATAGAAATACCACGCAAAAAGAGCCAAACAACAGACAGACTTAAAAAGTCTATTGCTACTCTGTTTCTATCATTCCCCTAATTTTATACATCACTTCCAGCGCTTCTCTGGGAGTGAGGTTGTCAGGACTAATTCCGGCGATCAGCGACTCAAGCGCGGAAGTCCTGGCGGGTGGAGCAACCGGGGCGAGCGCCTTGAACAACGGCAAATCATCGGCAAGATTGCTGGCGACTTTCGCCCCTTGGGTTTCCTCCAGCGTATGCAATACCTCTGCGGCACGCTTAAGCACCGGCTCCGGCAGGCCGGCAAGCCGGGCGACATGGATGCCATAGGAACGATCCGCTGCGCCTTTTGCCACTTCATGCAGGAACACGACCTCGCCTTTCCATTCCTTCACTTTCATCGTGCGGCAGGAGAGCGCGGGCAGGCTTGCAGCCAGCGCGGTCATTTCATGGTAATGGGTGGCAAACAGCGAACGGCATTGTATCTGGTTATGCAGATGCTCCACCACCGCCCAGGCGATGGAAAGGCCATCAAACGTTGCCGTACCACGTCCGATCTCATCCAGTATCACTAGCGAATTGGCCGACGCCTGATTAAGAATTGTCGCGGTTTCAACCATTTCCACCATGAAGGTGGAACGCCCGCGCGCCAGATCGTCCGCCGCACCGACGCGGCTGAACAGCTTATCCACCACCCCGATATGGGCGCTGTCAGCGGGAACATAGGAGCCAATCTGCGCAAGGATGGCAATCAGCGCATTCTGGCGTAAAAAGGTACTCTTACCGGCCATATTGGGGCCAGTCAGCAGCCATAGCCGCTGGGTTTCGCCTAGATCACAATCATTGCCGATGAACTGTCCCTGCCCGTTCCTGGCCAGCCCGGCCTCCACCACCGGATGCCTGCCGCCGCGAATATCGAAGACCAGGCTGTTATCCACCTGCGGGCGGGCATAACGCTTTTCCAGCGCCAGCTCGGCAAGTGCAGCGGCAACGTCCAACGCCGCCACCGCACGCGCCAGTGTAGCAATGGCAATGGAATGTGCCTTGACATCAGCGACAAGCGTTTCGAATATTTCCAATTCCAATTTGATGGCGCGATCCGCGCTTTCGGTGATTTTGCGCTCCAGCTCACCCAACTCGCCCGTAGTATAGCGCAGAGCATTGGCAAGCGACTGGCGATGAATGAAAGTTTCCGTAATTTTTTTCTGATGTAAGGCCGTAATTTCCGCATAATAGCCAAGAACGTTATTATAGCGTATCTTGAGGCTTGCAATGCCGGTTTCCTGCTGGTAGCGGGATTCCAGCGCCGCAATCAGACGCTTGCTCTCATCACGCAGCATGCGGAATTCATCCAGCGGCGGGGAGTATCCATCACGGACGAAATTGCCGTCACGCGCCAGAAGCGGCACCTCCGATTTCAGCGATATCTGCAATTTTTCCGCCAATGCTTCATGCCCCTGCGTGGCGTTCAGATGCTGGGTGACTTCCGGAGGGGGATCGCCTTGCGAAAATTCCTTACGGATATGGACCGCAAGTTCCAGCCCGCTTTGTATAGCCAGCAGATCGCGCGGGCTACCGCGCCCAAGGCATAAACGCGATAGGGAACGTTCCATATCCGGATACTGCCTAAGCAGGCCACGCAGGTTCTTACGGATAGAACCGTTCGCCACAAAATATTCCAACTGGTCAAGGCGCGCCTGTATCGCCTGCGGAACGGTGAGAGGCGCAGCCAGATAGGATGCCAGCATGCGCGCGCCCGCATTCGTAACGGTCTTATCAATCACGGAAAGCAGGCTGCCGCTGCGCCCGCCGGAAAGACACGTCACCAGTTCAAGGTTACGGCGTGTCGCCGGATCAATCGCCATCACTGCGTTGGAAAGCTGCTTACGCGGCTGTTCAAGGCGCGGCATGGCTGATATCTGGGTCAGGCTCAGATATTCCACCAATGCCCCACAGGCAGCAATATCGGCGCGCGATAGATCCCCCACCACATCCAGTGCAGCCAACTTATAATATTCTTTCAAAGTACGTTCGCACTTCAGCGAATCAAACAATACCGCAGGCTGCGGACTAGTCCTGCCCTTCCATTCCTGCCAGAATTCATGCGCGATAAGTTCCCCTCCGAGAGACTCGCTGAGAAGGATTTCCCGTGGATCGATACGTGCAATCTCGGCAGCAAGCAGCGCGAAGGATAGATTGCTTAAATAGAATTCTCCCGTGGAGAGATCCAGCCAGGCAAGCGCATATTCGTCCCCCACTTTGGCAATAGAACAAAGATAATTCGACTGACGGGCGTCCAGCAGCGTATCTTCGGTAATGGTGCCGGGAGTCACAATACGCACCACCTCGCGCCGCATCACCGCCTTATAGCCGCGCTTTTTAGCTTCAGCGGCATCTTCCATCTGCTCGCAGATCGCCACCCTGCAACCGCTAGCAATCAGCGTTTCCAGGTATCCGTCGGCGCTATGCACCGGCACGCCGCACATCTGGATATCCTCACCATGATGCTTGCCGCGCTTGGTGAGTGCAATGCCCAGGATAGCAGAGGCCTTGACCGCGTCCTCAAAAAACAGCTCGTAAAAATCCCCCATGCGGTAAAAAAGCAGGCAATCCGGATGCGCCGCTTTGCTTGCCATATATTGTTGCATGGCGGGGGTAACGCTAGACGCGCCCGCAGCTTGCTGCGCCGCAGCATTCTCAATCTTTTTACTTGAATTTACGTCTTCGGTATGGGAGTAAGATGGCTTGGCTTGAGTTTTCATGGATTTCAGTGAGCAGAGTCGGGTGGTTAGAGTCGAGAATACGATGCACTAGTCACTCGACTCCCGGCTCTTTATAACTTACACGCAGGAACAAATATGGCAAAAGAAAAAGAGCCCATCACCGATCAGGAAGCATTGGATTTTCACTTTCAGGGCAAACCCGGTAAGCTGGAAATATCCCCGACCAAACCTCTCATGACGCAACGTGATTTGTCGCTTGCCTATTCCCCCGGCGTCGCCGTTCCCTGTATAGAGATTCATAAGGATCCCACCAAAGCGTATGACTATACGGCCAAGGGCAATTTCGTAGCGGTGATTTCCAACGGCACCGCGGTGCTTGGCCTCGGCAATCTGGGCGCACTCGCATCCAAGCCGGTCATGGAAGGCAAGTCCGTTCTGTTCAAGCGTTTTGCCGATATTGACGGCATCGACATCGAAGTAAATACGGCGGATGTAGATGAATTCGTCAATTGCGTGAAATATCTGGGTCCGAGCTGGGGCGGCATTAACCTGGAAGATATCGCGGCGCCGGAATGCTTCATCATCGAGCAGCGCCTGCGGGAGATTATGGACATCCCGGTATTCCATGACGATCAGCATGGCACCGCCATCATCTGCGCCGCCGGGCTTATCAACGCTGCCCATCTGACGGGCCGCAAGTTTTCCGATATGAAAATCGTAGTGAATGGTGCAGGTTCCGCCGGCATCGCCTGCCTGGAACTCATCAAGAAAATGGGCGTCAAGGACAGCAATGCCTACCTCTGTGACAAATCCGGCATCATCTATCAGGGGCGCAACGACAAAACCATGAATCAGTGGAAATCCGCGCACGCCATAAAGACCGACAAACGGACGCTGCTGGATGCGATGACCGGAGCGGACGTATTCCTCGGCCTTTCCGTAAAAGGCGCGGTGACCAAGGAAATGGTCAAGGCCATGGCCAAAAACCCGATTATCTTCACGATGGCCAATCCCGATCCGGAAATCCGCCCGGAGGAAGTCATGGAAGTGCGCAAGGACGCCATTATCGCCACGGGACGCTCCGATTACCCCAACCAAGTGAATAACGTCATGGGGTTTCCCTACATCTTCCGTGGCGCGCTCGACGTCCGCGCATCGGAAATCAATGATGAGATGAAAATCGCCGCCGCCGAAGCGCTGGCCGAACTGGCAAGAGAGGAAGTCCCCGAAGAGGTTTCCGCCGCCTATTCTGGACGACATATGGAATTCGGCAGCGAGTATATCATCCCGACGCCGTTCGATCCGCGCCTGATTACCACCATCCCTATCGCAGTCGCCGAAGCCGCCATGGCCACCAAAGTGGCGCGCAAGCCGATAAAAAATATCAGCGCCTATCGCATGGAGCTCGCCGCAAGGCGTGACCCGACCGCCGGAAGCATGAACATGATTTTCGGCAAGCTACGGAATAATCCGCAACGCGTCATTTTCTCGGAAGGCGAGGATGAACGCGTTATCCGTGCGGCAGTACAATGGCGTGACCATGGCTATGGCAAGCCGATCCTGGTGGGGCGTGTGGATAAGATCAAGGAAACCATGCGACGCATGCGCATCAAGGACGGCAACGATATTGAGATAGCCAATGCCTCGCTGGTGAAAGATCTGGAGCCGTATATTGATCATGCCTATAGCCGCCTGCAGCGTAAGGGATTCCTGCGCCGTGACTGCGCCAGGGTAGTAAAGAACGATCGCAATATCTTTTCCGCCACCATGCTCGCGCTCGGGCTGGGCGATGCGCTTATCACCGGCGTTACCCGCAATTACAATGTCTGCATGCAGGATATAAGGCGCATCATTCCGGATAAACATAACCAATTGGTATTCGGCGTCACCATTATGATTGCCCAGGGTAAAACCGTATTCATTTCGGATACCACCGTGCATGAGCTGCCCACCGCCGAGGAACTCACCAAGATTGCGGTGATGACCGCCGACAAAGCGCAACAGATGGGACATGACCCACGGGTGGCATTCCTTTCCTTTTCCACCTTCGGCAACCCGATGCGCGAGAAAGCCCAGCGCGTGCGCGACGCCATCACACTGATGGACGGCATGAACGTCACTTTTGAATATGACGGGGAAATGTCGGCTGACGTAGCGCTCAACAAGGATATGATGGCGCTTTATCCGTTCTGCAGGCTTTCCGCCCCGGCCAATGTGCTGATCATGCCAGCGCTCCATTCCGCGCATATTTCCTCAAAAATGCTGCAGGAACTCGGCGATGGCGTAACAATTGGCCCGATCATCATCGGACTCGACAAACCCGCCCAGATCGCGCAGATGAATTCCACTGTGTCGGATATCATCAACCTTGCCGCCATCGCTGCGATTGACGCCATTGAGGCAAAAGAAAAGAAATCCGGCGACAGCAAGCAGGCCAAAAAGAAAACGGTAAGATAAACCACACCTCAAGGTGGAGTATTGTCATCCCGGTGAGGCGGCCAGAAGGCCGCCGGTCAACCGGGATCCGTGGTTCATCTGCAGTATCATAAAAGTAGCAGGTCAGCAGGCCTGCGTGTTGCTCCGCCTCTCCCACGGCAGGCCCTCTGGCCTGCCTACGCATCTATTCCAGCCTGTAGAGAGTGGATCCCGGATAAGCTCGCCTCCTGGCTCGCTTTTCCGGGATGACAATTTCTTTACAGATAAACAACACAATTATGCAAAGCGCCTAAGCGTAAGCCTGCTGCCGGATGGCCCCCTCCCCCTTCTGGAGGGCAATGACTAGGCTTTCTACCACTTTTTCCGCTTCCTCGCAGGTCATATCCACGGCAAACGGCAATGCCAGCACGCTCTGCCCAAGTGCAGTGGTAGCTGCCAGCTCGGTGCGCGGATAGATCATATAGGCAGGATGGGTATGACACCCTGCGCCCCACCATTTACGACTTTCGGCCCCACTTTCATTCAGGTAGCCGATGACCGGATTTGCCATGCCATCCATCAGCCGCAGGCTCAATGTGGAACTCACCCATTCGCCTTCCAGAGATGGCGCATGCACTGACAACTGAGCCTTGGAAAGCGCTTCTGCATAATGCATTTTCAATTGATGGAATGCCGCCCGTTTCTGCTCCCACCCGTCCAGCGCCGCCAGCCCGACAGCGGCATGATACTCGCTCATCTTCCCATTGGTTCCCGCCGTGCTGACGATGCGTGAATCGCAAAACCCGAAATTGGACATTTCCTGAACCCGCGCAATGAGTTTTTTATCATCGGAAATCACGATGCCGCCCTCGCCAATCCCTAATGCCTTTGTAGCATGCAGGCTGATCATGACCGGATTTTTCCTGGGAATGGATGCGGCTACCTTGGAAAACGCATCAAACCCCGCCGCTGCGTCAATGATAACCCGAACGCCGGTTTCCTCGCGCAACTTCTCCCAGGCTTCCAGATCCAGCGGCGCACCAAAAGGCGCCACCACCATGATCGAACTGACTTTATCGCCCAACTCGCGCAGGTGCTGACGCACCGTGTCCGGGTCAAGCGCCCATGTTCTTTCATCCACATCGAGAAAATAGGGAATGAACCCTGCTGAAATTACGGCAGCCGGGGTTGCAATAAATGTCCACGAAGGCAGCAGGCAATAACTGCCGCGCGGCAAATCCATGGCGCGCAAAATGTTGGTCAGCCCCGCCGTGCCATTACTCACCGTCACGACACATCCCGGCTCTTTGCCGAAAAAGGCCGCCATCCTTTCCGCAAAACGAATGGAAAGAGGACCAAAATTAGAATACCAGCGGTTAGTATCAATCTCCTGCCAGTAGGGCATTATCGCATCAAATCCGGGCAGCAAGGGGCGCATCAGCGCTATTTTTTCATTGGCATCGTTCATCCGCATTCCCTCCGCTTCTTAGGCGGAAATGACGATACATATTATTTCTTGAAAAAGCAATGCATTGCCGCAGGAAATTTCCGCTTGCGGACTTCCGCCGCATACTCCTCTACCGCCTGGCTGACCGCTGCGCCCAAGTTAGCATATTGCTTGACAAAGCTGGGAGCAGACTCGGTCAGCCCCAGCAAATCCTCGGTGACCAGCACCTGCCCATCGCATTCCGGTGACGCGCCAATCCCAATCGTGGCAATCGTCAGCTTTGCCGTGATCTGCCGCGCAAGGCTTTCCTCCACCCCTTCCAGCACCACTGCAAACGCCCCAGCCTCCTGCACCGCCACCGCATCCTCCAAGATTTTCTTGCGTTCCTTCGGGGTACGCCCCTGATAACGGTACCCCCCCATCATATGCACGTGCTGCGGCATAAGCGCAACATGCCCCACTACCGGGATACCTCGGTTGGTAACGAACGCAATGGTTTCCGCCATTTCCGTGCCGCCTTCGATCTTCACCGCCTGACATCCCGTCTCCTTAATAATGCGGGCGCAGGCATTAAAGGCCGCTTCACGTGAGCCCTGATAGCTGCCGAACGGCATGTCCACCACCACGCAGGCCGATTTGGACGCCCTTACCACTGCGCTGCCATGCGCTATCATGAGTTCAAGCGTAACCGGTAACGTGCTTTCCATGCCGTAGAGCACCATACCCAGCGAATCGCCGACCAGCAACATATCCACATGCTCATCAAGGAGACGCGCCACCGGTGCGGTATAAGCAGTCAACGCCACCACCGGAGTAGTGCCTTTGGCTTTTCCTATGTCCACAATTGTTTTACGGCGAGAAAGGATCGGAGTGCTCATGTGTTCTCCATGTCAGGTTAGAATCTTTCCGAAACATATTCAGAGAGCGTATGCCCCAGAACCGAAATTTCAACGGCTTCCTCTATCTGCATTTTGAGGTCATCTGGCGCGCTGATACCTCTGAATAGTATTTTCTTACCATCCCGGCTGAGGATTACAAGGGTTCCATAATGAAATATGCTACCCAGGAGGCCACGCCGTATGCGGATCAGATGAATATCGGCATGTTTAACCACCATGTTGCGGCACCAAAACAGCCCGCGCCTGCCAAGCAGCCTTTTATTGGTTAGTGTCAGTTCCGTAGTCAGAAGGCTGCTTATCTGGCCAGTAACCAGTAATCCCAGTAATAAGGCCAGTGCAATAACATATGCCGCCCAACTTATGCGGGCCTTATACAGGATTTTCTCAC
>JABDGA010000028.1 GCA_013286285.1 Alphaproteobacteria bacterium
TGCAAGCCATATCCGGAATAGCCTTCTCATAGGATTACTGTACCTGTGACAACGTCTGCAGCATCTGATCGGAAGCGGTAAGGACTTTCGTATTCATCTCATAAGCACGCTGGGCGGTAATCAGAGTAGTGATCTCCGTCACCGGATTGACGTTGGAAGATTCCAGAAACCCTTGTTCGATATTGCCGACGCCATCAATCCCCGGAGTGCCGATGACTGGCGAACCTGACGCCTGCGTTTCGCTAAGCAGGTTGTTGCCCATCAATTGAAGGCCATTGGGATTGATGAAGGTGGCAAGTTGTATCTGTCCCAGGTTGCTGGGATTTACCTGATTTGGAATCGTCGCCTCCACTACGCCTGAAGTATTGATGCTGACGCTGGTGGCATCGGTCGGTATAGTAATGTTGGGGGTAAGGGGATACCCATCCGCGTTTACTATTTCTCCGGTCGGTGAAACCTGAAACGTGCCGTCACGCGTATAGGCGGTGCTGCCGTCGGGCATGGTAATCTGGAAATAACCGCGTCCGCTGATGGCTAGATCGAGCGGGCCTGAGGTGGAAGCCGGTATTCCTTGCGATAAATCATGATGAATCGCTGCGGTCTGCACACCCAGGCCAAGCTGCGTGCCGGTCGGTATGATGGTTCCGGTATCGCTGGATGTCGCCCCGACACGCCGCATGTCTATGTAAAGCAGATCACGGAATTCCGGTATATTGCGTTTATAGCCGGTGGTGCTTACGTTTGCCAGGTTCTGGGAAATGACATCCACACTGGTCTGTTGGGCCTGCAGGCCGCTTGCGGCGATATCCAGTGAAAGAAACATTTATCATCCTTTATGTTAGTATCTTCGTGTAACTAAATGCTATAATGTCATCCCGCTATTTGACAACGGGATCTTCAGCAAAAATAGTATGACAGCATATTATTTAGAAAGTAATATTTATTCATCATGAATATACCTTCGCAAGCGTATCGGATGCCTTGCGTGACAGCGTATCAATTGTACTCATATACGTGGCAGTATCGCTTACACTACGCGCTACATACATCATATGTGTCAGCGCCAGCACCGGCTTTATGTTTGAGCTTTCCAGCATTCCGTTGACCACAGTAAAATTTTCGGCAGGCTTGGGTTTTGCATCCGATTTATACATGGTATTGCCGACACGTTCCATTAATTGCTCATTATCGAACTGAACAATCTTCAGAATAGCGCGGTCGGTATTATCCACGCTGATAGTACCGTCATCGCGGATTTGCACTACTCTGTCAACATCATCAAATGTGATGTTTTGATTTCCCTGATCCATCACCGGATAGCCGTCCGATGTTTCTAGTATGCCTGCCGGACTGACCTTGAAATTGCCGTTACGTGTATACCGGGGTCCCAGAGGCGTCTGGACGACAAAGTATCCCCGGCCTTCGATAGCGGCGTCGAGAGGGGCGTTGGTGGTGGTTAAAGCACCCTGTGACGTATCGCGGTATGTGGCGATGTCGTTGGCATAGGCAACTTTGCCTTCCTTGGTGGTATCGGGGACAAGGTAATCCTTGAACAGCAGGCTGCTGCCGTCATAGCCGCTGGTGGTCATATTGGCGAGATTGTTTGACGTGACTTCCATGTCACGAAAAATACCTATCTCCTTAGATAAGGCGACGTATATGCCGGTATCCATTTTTATTCATTCCCTGTAGAAAGAATCCAACAGAGTTAATAAGCAAGTCTTGTGTCATAGGATATGTTGTTCTTCCTCTTCCATGGTGAGGAGGCGGATTTCATCGGCGAGGCAAAGCCGTGCTTGGAAAATCCGATGAGAGTCAGCCCCTCACCCAATCCTCTTCCAAAGGGAGAAGGCTTTTGTATCCGGCAGTTTTTTCCTATTTCAGGCTGTTAAAAATTTCCCTGGCAGCCTTCTCAGGGTGCGGCGCCTGGGTAATCGGACGGCCTATCACTAAATAATCCGCACCTTTCTTTATGGCTTCGGCAGGGGTGAGGGTGCGTTTCTGATCGTCTTTGGCGTTGATATCCGAGCGTATGCCCGGCACCACGAGTACGAATTCATTGCCGCATTGCTTGCGCAGGCGGGTAATTTCGTAAGGAGAGCACACGACACCGTCAAGACGGCAGCTTTGCGCCAGATCGGCAAGGCGCGCCACCTCATCATTCAGGTTATCCCTAATGCCTACCATGGTCAGATCCGCCTGATCCAGGCTGGTAAGCACCGTTACGCCGATAATGAGCGGGCGCTCCTTGCCCGTGAGGGTGGCTACCTCCATGGAGGCGTCTATCGCCGCCTGGAGCATCGCACGGCCCCCGGAGGTGTGCACGGTCATCATGAAGCTGTCAATCCCGGCGGTGGCACGGATTGCCTTGGCGACGGTATTGGGAATATCGTGAAACTTAAGATCAAGGAATACCGGAATATTATGGTGCGCGAGCGTGCGCACCCCGCTTGCGCCGTTGGCGGTGAAGAATTCAAGCCCAAGCTTCACCACGCCGATACTTCCACGTAAAGCCTTTATGAGTCTATCCGCCACTTCAATATCCGTTGTATCCAGGGCGCAGATTATCGGGTTCTTCATAAGCATTAAGAAACAGTTAAGTATTTATTTGCGGAGTTTTATGCTATAGGGACAAACACTATATCATAAGAGTGATGTGAAATAAATGCGTATATTAATAGTAACCGGCCTGTCCGGCGCCGGGAAATCGGTGGCGCTTAAGACATTGGAGGATATGGGCTGCGAGGCGGTAGACAGTGTCCCTCTGCTGATGGTTCCTTCACTGGTGGCATCAGGGGATAATGAAGCGGGAAGCCTTGCCATCGGCGCGGATGTGCGCAGCAGGGATTTTTCATTTCCGCATTTTCAGGAGATGATTGCGGCGCTCAAGGCGAACAGCGCCAACGAGGTGCATATTATTTTTCTTGATTGTGATAATGCCGTGCTGCAGTTGCGTTTTACCGAGACCCGCCGAAGGCATCCGTTGGCACTGGACCGTCCGGTGATTGACGGGATTCTGCATGAGCGAGAATTACTGGCAGGTTTGCGCGACATAGCAGACATCACATTTGACACCAGTGAATGGAAAACTGCGGATTTGCGCAATGCCATACGCGGTTATTATGGCAATAAGACCAAAGTGCTGTCCGTGTTCGTTACCTCTTTTTCCTTCAAACGTGGCGTTCCGCGTGACGCGGATATGGTATTTGACGTTCGTTTCCTGCGGAATCCCTTTTATGAAGATGAGCTGCGTGACCTAAGTGGTTTGGACGAGGCGGTGGTGGAATTCGTCATGGCGGATCCAGACGAAGCGCTTTTCTTCAATAATATAACACGGTTAATCCTGCCGCTCCTCCCGCGCTACCTCAAGGAGGGCAAGAGCTACCTGACCATCGCCATAGGCTGCACGGGCGGGCAGCATCGCTCGGTTTTCCTGTGTGAAAAGCTTGCTGGATTTTTGCGGCAGAAGGAGTATAAAGTGGGCGTTCGTCACCGTGATCTGGACGTCAATATGAAGGGCAGAAAATAATGATTGGAATAGTGGTGGTTTCGCACGGAAAGCTGGCGCAGTATTTTATTTCCGCAGCGGAGCATGTGGTAGGTAAGCAGGCTAATATAAAGGCGATATGCATCGAGCCTGAGGATGATATGGAACAACGCCGTGAAGATATCATCACGGCGGCAAGAGAAGTGGATAGCGGCGCGGGAGTTGTCATTCTGACCGACATGTTTGGCGGCACGCCTTCCAACCTTGCCATATCCATCATGGGGAAAGTCCCGGTGGAAGTGATCGCGGGAGTGAATTTGCCTCTGCTGGTAAAACTTGCCAGTATACGCTCTACCGTCCCGATTCATGAAGCGGTTGGGATGGCGCAGGAAGCGGGACGAAAATATATCAATGTGGCCAGCAACCTTCTTGCCAAAGAAGCCAGCTAATCCATGAGCGATACCGCTGAAGCTACTATAAAGATTATCAATAAAAAGGGCCTGCACGCGCGCGCAGCGGCCAAGTTCGTAAAGACTGTAGGCATGTTCGAGGTGCATATATTGGTTGCCAAGATCGCAGGCGCAGGAGTGGCGGCGGGCGGCGAAGCAGTGGAGGTCTCCGGTGGCTCGATATTAGGGCTTATGATGCTTGGTGCCGAATGCAATTCCACCCTGCGCCTGCGTGCGAGCGGTGCACAGGCAGTAAAAGCTGTGGATGCGCTGCGTAAGCTGATGGAAGACAAGTTCGGCGAGGAATAATATGTTTTATTTTCGTCATACCGCGACGAAGCCCACGGCATTTTAGGAAATAGCATGAGATCCCGTGCTTTTACACGGGATGACGAATTATTCGGAATCACTATAGCCAGTAATATTGCAAGCTTACTCACTTGCCCAAATTCCAATACCTATCCGTCATTCCGGCGAAAGCCGGAATCTCAGTCTTTCTCCATGAGATACCGCTGTCAAGCAGCGGTATGACGATCTTTTTTTTATTCAGGTGAATGAGTATAGTTTACAGCTTTATCCCTAATATTTTCGCCAGTTCGGCATAGCCGTTCTCCAGCTCGCTCGGCTCATCCTTGCGCTGCCGGAGGAAATTGTCAATCGCCGGATAAATCATGATGGCACGATCTACATCGGGGTCCGTACCTTTTTTATAGGCTCCGAGGCGTATCATTTCCGCCATGTTTTCATAGGTGGAGATAATCTGCCGCGCAGTCACGACCAGCCGGTTTTCCACTTCTGTATTACAGTCCGGCATCGTTCTGGAAACGCTTCTGAGAACATTGATAGCCGGGAACCTGCCACGTTCGGCAATGGCGCGATCTAACACTATATGCCCGTCCAATATGCCCCGCACGGCGTCGGCGATCGGCTCGTTATGGTCGTCGCCGTCCACCAGCACGCTGAACATCCCCGTGATGGAGCCTTGTGTCGCCGTGCCTGGACCAGCACGCTCCAGTACGTGCGGCAGCTCAGAAAATACCGTCGGCGTATACCCCTTGGTGGTCGGTGGCTCGCCTGCAGAGAGGCCTATTTCCCGCTGCGCCATGGCAAAACGTGTGACCGAGTCCATGATGCAAAGCACGTTCTTGCCTTGATCGCGGAAATATTCTGCAACACACAGTGTTGCATAGGTTGCCTGACGGCGCAGCAGTGCTGAATCGCCAGAGGTTGCTACCACCACGACGGAACGTTTTAAGCCATCTTGGCCAAGATCGTCTTCAATGAATTCCTGCACCTCGCGGCTGCGTTCGCCCACAAGGCCGATGACGTTGACATCCGCCTGCGAATAGCGTGCCAGCATGGACATCAGCACTGACTTGCCGACCCCGGAGCCTGCGAATATTCCCATGCGCTGGCCTTTGCAGCAGGAAAGAAAGGTGTTCACCGCACGGATACCCAGATCAATCTTTCCCTTCACCCGTTGGCGCGTATGGGCGGGCAGGGGTTTTGCATGCAGTTTATACGCGGTGTTTCCCAGAGGTATAATGCCTTTGCTGTCCATCGGCTCGCAGAGCGCGTTCATGACGCGTCCCAGCCAGGATTCATCCGGATATATGGCGGATTCAGAGCTTACGAATACCACCTTCGCGCCCAGCCCTATGCCCTCCAAAGAACTGAATGGCATCAGCAAAGCGCGATCCTCACGAAATCCCACCACCTCGCAGAGTGTTTTTGGAATGACGCCGTTGATTGGAGCCAGCCCCTCTATCTGACACCGCGCACCAACGCTTAAAATTTTTTCAATCCCGCTGCATTCTACCAACAGCCCTTTGATGGATATGACCCTCCCTACGAGATTATGAGTTGGCAAATGCGAAATCTCGGTTAGGATACTTTTAAGCATAACTTGAATATATAGCCTATGATGAACGAGAGCGAAATACGGAAAGAGTTTACCGACGCGGGCGCAATATTGAAAGGCCATTTTATCCTTTCCTCCGGCCTGCACAGCGCCACCTACCTGCAGTGTGCGCGGGTGCTGATGGATCCGGGACGTGCGGAAAGAGTATGCACCGCTTTGGCGGAGAAGGTAAGGCAGGCATTGGTGGGGACTTCTTTTGATCTGGTGGTTGCCCCGGCCATGGGCGGCGTAATCGTGGGCTATGAGATGGGACGACAGCTGGGCGTACCTTCTATTTTCTGCGAGCGTGAAAATGGCGTGTTTACCTTCCGGCGCGGGTTTGCCATCGAAAAAGGCGCCAAAATACTCGTGGTGGAAGACGTCGTCACCACGGCGAAGTCTTCGCTGGAGACAATCGCATGCATCAAAGCACATGGTGGCGTTGCAATAGCTGAGGCTTCACTGATTGATCGACGCGGTAGCGGCGCGCAGAACCTTGAAGTGCCGCTGATTTCCTTGCTAAAATTGGAGGTGCCGACCTATAAGCCCGATGCACTTCCAGAGCATTTACAACCTATCCCTGCGATCAAGCCAGGGAGCCGATTTTTGAAAAACTAATCCGCAATTACAGTTCTGGCGATTGTCAGCACATAAACGTCTGGCACACCTGCATCATGCAAGGCGCGGGAACAGGCATCCAGCGTTGCACCGGTAGTCATAACATCGTCCACAAGGATAACGCATTTGCCTTTGAGCAATGCCCGTTTGGATGGTGTTACCTGAAAGGCAGCGCGCATGTTATCTATACGCTGCCTGCGGCTTAAGCCCGATTGTGGCGGAGTCTTACGTGTGCGTTGCAGTGTATCTGGCAGTACCGGCAGGTTTATATGCTTTCCCAGCGCGTGCGCCAGTAATGCCGCCTGGTTATATCTACGCCTCATTAGTCGTGAATAATGCAGCGGGACGGGGATTATCGCCTGCGCTTTTGTCGCATAATCACCGGCAATGCGTGCCAGCCATTCGCCAAATACCGGTGCTAACTGGGTTTTGTCGTGGTATTTGAATGCCAGCACTTGTCCTTTGCTGGTTTCATCATACTTCAATACAGCGCGTGCCTGGGTATAGACGGGCTTATGTTCCATACAGCGCCCGCACAGCGCGGATATGCCGATATGGTATTCAAAGGGCAGGCCGCATTTACAGCATACCGGATCGGCGATGAAATGAATATTCTGCCAGCAGGCGCTGCATAATGCGCCGTGCTTGCCTACCGGCTCACGGCAGGCGGCACAGCGTGCAGGAAACAACGTGTCTATGACGTTTTGGAGTATAGCGCTGGCTTTTATCATAGGATGAGCATAGTAATAGGAATATGGATAACCACAACATTTTCAACCGTTCGCTTGTGCGCCAGCGCCGCAAACGTTTTGCTGCTGGGTGGAATGATTATAATTTTCTGAAGGTGGAAGCGGCACGACGGCTTGTGGATTGCCTTGCGGATATGGCGCGTGCATTTCCGCTAGCGCTGGATCTGGGGTGCCATAAGGGCGAACTGAAGGCGCTTTTAAGGGATAGCGCTGTTATTCAATGCGACAGCGCAGAGAATATGCGGCCCGATGTGGTTTGTGACGAAGAGTTCTTACCGTTTGCGCCAGATATATTTGATGTGGCCGCCAGTGTGCTTTCATTGCATCACGTGAATGACTTACCCGGATGCCTTATCCAGATACGCGAAGTGTTGAAACCGGATGGCTTGTTTATCGCTATCCTGCCAGGGGCGAATACGTTGATTGAATTACGCCACTCGGTTACCGGGGCATCGGCGGAGCATGGCTTTGCACTTTCGCCCCGAGTCTCACCGTTCGTGGAAGTGCGGGATGCCGGGGCGCTACTGCAGCGTGCAGGATTCGCCTTGCCGGTGGTGCATAGCGATACCTTGACCATTCGCTATGATAATGCCTATCGGCTGATGCAGGACCTGCATGCCATGGGCGAAGGCAATGTACTGGCGGAACAGTGCAAGGCGTTTACCCCACGTGGGCATATCGCAGCCATCTGTGAGTATTATGATTCGCATTTTGCCAATACAGACGGAACCATTCGGGCGACATTTGAGTTTGTCACCCTGACAGGCTGGAAACCGCACCCTTCGCAACAGAAAGCGGCAGAGCGCGGCAGTGGAAAAATAAACCTGAATGACGTTAAATGGTAGCAAGTTTACCTAGCCTTGTCCGGAGATATGGCTGAGGTTTCCGCCCTTTGAGTCCCTTCAGATGATAGGGGATGGGGCCATCGCTGTCTACCTGCAGGTTGGCGATGTGGCTTCCACCAGCAATGATGATATTGCGATCGCTGCCATTCGTCCAATCGAACAGGAATGTGGGTAGGCCTGCCGATGCCATATGGTGTACAATATCGTTGGCCATCATATCATCCAAGGGGACGATAATATTCATCAGCACGCTGCCATCCTGCGCGAGTACATGGCGTGCGGTGCAGAAAAAATCTGGCTGTGTGAACACTTCAGGAACTTGGCCATCGCCGCTAAATACATCTACGACGATGGCATCATAATGCTGCGGCGCGTTTTGCAGATAGGCATAACCGTCATGCGTAATGCAGCAGATTTCCTCCGGCATATGAAAATAGCGTTTTGCCAGTGTGAAGGCGTGAGGATTAATGTCCACCACCGTGACCTGATGCCCCGCCCGGTGCAGCATGGTCGCCAGTGTTCCCCCAGCGCAACCGATCATCAGTACCCGTTTTGCAGCAGATTGTGTGATGAGGCTGTAAAGTACATGTATATAGGCGCAGGTGCTTATGCCTTCTGCATCAGCTTCGCTATGCGAACAGCCATTCTGGTAATAGGTGCAAATGCCGCTTGGGGATTGAATTATCCGGATTTTCCCGAATTCCGTGTCTAATTCTTCCAGTAACATCATGATTGGTGAACTTAACAGATGATGCTCCGGTTTTGTAACAAAAACTTCACATGCGGAGGATATAAAAAATGCTAAACTAGACTTTAAGTTAAAAGCATAGCTATGAGGGTTTTATGAGTGAAGAGGAAACTGTACAAGATTTATGTGACTTGCAGGCAGGGCAATTATCTCTGGCAGATGAACTTACGATTGAAATGGCAGAAACAGGGACACATTTGAGTGCAGTGGAAAAACAGGCCTTACGAAATAATAGAAAGATAGCAGCAGAGCGACTAATGCGAGAGTGTGGAACTGAAAGTATAAGTCAGGTGCTCGCGGAGGATGTAGAGCAAGCAGAAAGACTAAAGGCAGAGCAGGCTGAAAACGAGAGGGCAGAACGAGAAGCGGAAAAAAGAGAAAAAGAAAAATGGGATAAAGGGTTAGAGGGATTAGGGAGTGAAATATTGACTGTCGTAGAGGCGTCTAACGTATCATTTCCAATATTGCCTTGCTCGGCAGCAGTAGCCGCGCGTAAGAATGATGCATTTGCCTTTAAACTTCCCAATAAAAAGCACTAATATGCACTACCTCTTAATGTATAACCATCACCGTCTTTTTATCCACCTTTGCTAGAATTTTCAGCATATCGGGCAGTGATACTGCGATGCAGCCGAGCGTGGGCGAGTAGTTGGGTTTTGCCAAGTGGAAGAATATTGCACTGCCTTTGCCGGGTACGATGTCAGTGTCATTAAATCCCAGCGGCACGATAATATCATACGTATGATCATCACGCCAAAGCCGCTCATGCGAGGCGGCAAACGGCAATGTCACATGGCGGTTATAATCCGGGTGGGAAGGAGCATCGCACCAGCCGTCCTCCTGCCGGATAATTTTCAACGGTAGCGTTGTCACGGGGGCAGCGATGCGGTCGGCCCGATACCAGCATTCACGCAAAGGGAAATCACCAAGAGGCGTTTTTTTTGCGCCTTCTTGCGGCGTATCGGTAACACCGTTTTCGCCGATGGCGCAGCGGTAGGTTTTACCCAGGAAGCGTAATGTATCGGGACTTATGACTTCAATATTCATACGTGATTCGCTTCCAGCCAGAGATAAAGGGAGCCGAATACCAGTGCACGGAATGGCGTATCGGAATCCCTCATAATAATGCGTAAGGCATCGTGTATGTTTTCGCAAGCAGTGACACCGCTAAAGGCATCTGCGATAGTTTCCGCGCTATAGCTTTTAGGTTCCGATTGTACTGGCACACTATAAATATGCTGCGTGATATCGGCAAAAGGAGCAAGCATGGATGCTATATCCTTGCCTTGGGTGGTGCCGAAAATAAGATAGAGCGGTTTATCCTGCCAGTGCTCGGCAGTAAAAAGGCTGATGGCCTGGGAAGCAGCCATATTATGGCCACCGTCAAACCATAATTCGCATCCTACCGGCAAAGCTCTGTTATAAATGTGCTCAAGACGGCCTTTCCACTGCGCCTGCACCAGTCCCCGGATGACATGTTCCTGGCTTACTTCAAAATTCTCCATCAGGCTCAGGGCGGCGATGGCGTTTCCGGCATTGACGATCTGGTGTGCGCCCAGCAGGGAGGGCAGCGGTAGCTTTACTTCGCCATGCGTATCGGCAAATAGCATGCCGTCGCCGGTGGTACGGGTGCGCCAGTGTTTGCCATAAAAATACAACGGGGATTTTATTGCCCCTGCTTTTTGCTCCAATGTTTCCCATATATCCGGGTGCTGGTAGCTTATCACGCTGGGAATGTTGGGCTTGAATAACCCGGCTTCAAAACCCGCAATGGCATGTAGGGTATCGCCCATATACTCCATATGGTCATACGAAACGGTAGTTAAAATGGTGAGGAAAGGATTATCTAGGATATTGGTCGCATCCACGATACCGCCGAGGCCCATTTCCATAAGCAAAATATCCGCCGGATGGCGTGAAAAAGCCAGCATGGCGGCGGCAGTGGTGGCGTCAAAAAAACCAACATCCATATCCCCGGCCACAAGCCGTGTTGCTTCCAGTGTCTCATATAATTCTGCATCGCTGATTGCGTGACCCGCGAGACAGATACGTTCATTAAATTTTTCGATATGGGGGGAAGTATAACTATGGACTTTATACCCTGCCGCTTCCAGCATGGCTTTTAAAAACGCAATCGTCGAACCTTTACCTTTGGTTCCGCCGACATGGATAACCGGCGGCAGGCCTAATTCAGGGTTGCCCAATTTTTTTAGAAGAGTTCGTGTGCGCTGGGAAGGAGTGCCGGAAGGTTCAGGCCCGAATGGTTTGGGCCAGTGCGGCATGTGGAGGGTAATGCTCATAGGTTCTAGGGACTAGGTTCTTGGTGCTAAAATAATTCTAGCACCAAGAACCTAAAACCTAGTACCTACTATTTCTGGAATTCAAATTCGATTTCGACGCGGCGATCCCTGGCCATGCAGGCAATCTTCTTCTTACGCGCCTTCGCCTTGCTGCAATCCACAACCGGGTCTTTTTCGCCCATGCCGCGCAAACCTAACACGCTTGCGTCAATACGCATCTTGGTATCCAGATAAGCCTTGACCGCCTTGGCGCGTTTTACGGAAAGCTTGTCATTATAGGAACTGCTGCCGATCTGATCAGTATAGCCTACAATTCCCACTTTGGTAACTTTGGGCGACTGGTTTACCGCCGAGGCGATGGCGTCCAGCTTGGTTGCGGAATCTGCGGTTATGTGCGACTTATTAAAGTCAAAGTAAATCGTCAGCTGTTCACGCTCCAGTTTGGCAACGGGCTGCGGCGCCTCTACCGGAGGAGGTGTATATTGAACCTGCTTGGGGGCAGGTGCAGGAGCGCAAGGATCGCTCTGGGTATCCCACTTCGTGTGCACACAGTTGCCGAACTTCTCACCCCGCACCGGTTCCTTGCCCGGCCCGGTTACGATGTCCTGAGCGTCATTGGCCAGCGCCGTCTGAACAAAACCAAACGCCAGCACGCAAAGCATGATGGATTTTTTTATATTTACCTGCATAATATCATGTCCCCCAGTTGAATTTTCCGGCGGGATACTAGTTCATTTATTATATAACCGTCAATATACATCTTATGCAATGGCAGGCCAGCACTGATCCGGTACATTATCCCGACGCCGTTGCTGCAATGGAAAAACGGGTGCAGGAAATTATTTCCGGACAGGCGGATGAACTGATCTGGCTGCTCGAGCATCCGTCGCTTTATACTGCGGGTACGGGAGCGAAGGAAAGCGATCTGCTGGATAGCAGGGGATTCCCGGTCTATAAAAGCGGACGTGGCGGGCAATACACCTATCATGGTCCCGGCCAACGCATCGCTTATGTCATGCTCGATTTGAGGAAACGCAATCCCGACATCCGTGCTTTTGTAAAACAGCTGGAACGCTGCATCATCATGACACTGGCTGCCTTCGGCGTCATCGGTGAAATCCGTGAAGGCAGGGTGGGGGTTTGGGTGGCCGGTAACACGTGGCAGGAATCAAAAATCGCCGCACTTGGCATTCGCATCCGGAAATGGGTCACATTCCACGGGATCTCTATAAATATCCATCCTGATCTAAGTCATTACGAAGGGATAGTTCCCTGCGGCATCAGAGAGTACGGCGTCACTTCATTGAAAGCGCTTGGAATACATCCGTCCATGGAAAAATTTGATCGCGAGTTTATGAAGGCATTCACGCGAACCTTTTGCCATCAATGATGGGTTGGCTTCTGGCCAGCATGTGTTTCTTCCCATATGGCTTTCAGGGCGCTTTGTACATCCTTGAGTTTTACCACCTGTGCATGGTCATATCCCTCTCGCTTGTATTCGGTAGGAATAACGGATGGAGGTATGGCTTGTGTACTTCCGTAAGGAAGAAAGCCGCCGTCCCTTGATTTCTTTCCCAATATTTCGAGCGTGTCCCCATCATTTCTGTAAAGCAATAGCACACGTTTTCCGTCATCTTGCGGTTCATGAAGTTTTTTTGCCATATATCCCCCTTTGATACTGAGCATGCAGTGATCTTTTAGTATACGGCAGCGGGGTTAAATAATGGTTAATATACAAATTTATGGTTGAATTTGCCGTATTAATGCAGGAAAAATCCAATTATTAACGAAGTTTTGGCTATTTCAGTCGTATGATTGGAGTAGTATGGCATTTAAGCCGCATATGGAAAATTATAGTATAAACTGATTTCCAAGCCCGGCGTAATATTGTATGGTTCGCCTATGCAGTTAAAAGAAGATAATGCTCCGTTTGCTCCCCGGCTGGTTGAGAAAGATTCCGGTCTTAGGGCATCTAATATTGGCAAAAGCTATGCCAAAAAACCAGTGGTGCGCGATGTCACGTTAACCGTCCAGCGTGGAGAGGCGGTAGGGCTTCTCGGGCCAAACGGCGCTGGTAAAACTACCTGCTTTTATATGGTGACTGGCCTGATTCAGGCGGATTACGGTTCGATTTATCTTGATGGCAGCGATATCACCTCGCTGCCGATGTATCGTCGTGCGCGGCTGGGCATTGGTTATCTACCGCAGGAATCTTCCATATTTCGTGGCCTTTCGGTTGAGCAGAATATCCTTGCCATACTGGAGGTCACCGAACCGGTACGGGAAAAATGCCAGTTGATTCTTGATGAATTGTTGGGTGAGTTTTCCATTACTCATCTGCGCCATGCACCGGCGATGGCGCTGTCGGGCGGTGAACGCCGCCGTGTCGAAATTGCCCGCGCGCTGGCTTCCAATCCGGCCTTTATCCTGCTTGACGAGCCGTTGGCCGGTATTGACCCGATAGCGGTCGCGGAAATCCGTATGCTGGTTTCGCATCTGAAGGATCGCGGGATAGGTGTACTGATTACAGATCATAATGTACGAGAGACCTTGGAGATTATTGACCGCGCCTATATCATGCATGACGGCGTGGTATTGATGGAAGGCACGCCGAAGCAGATTGTGGACGACGATGAAGTGCGCCGTGTCTATCTGGGCGAGAGATTCAGTCTGTAGAAAATCATTATGTCGGCAGTTGTCCCAAGACTTGAACTAAGGCAAGGCCAGTCACTGATGATGACACAGCAGTTGCAGCAGTCGATTAAACTGCTGCAGATGTCGTCGCAGGAAGTGATGGAGTTTGTCGAACAGGAACTCGAAAAGAACCCGCTTTTAAGCGCCGAAGAGGAAGAATCTGATAAAGACGAAGGTGCGCAGGCTTCAGGCGAGGGGGAAGAAGAGGCTGCTACCAAGCCTGAGGCCGAATTCCATGAAGAAAGCATGGACGATGCCGTTTTTGAGGGTGAATCCTATGAGCCGCGCATTAAGACCCGCGACCATGACTGGGAAGATGGCGACACGTTTGAATCTTTCACGGCCAAGGAAACCAGCCTGCGTGATTTCTTGTTGGAACAGTTGAACCTGCAGGTAAGCGATCCGGTGCAGCGCATTATCGGCCAGCACCTTATCGATCTCGTGGATGAGGCAGGTTATATCAAGGACGATAGCAGCGTGACTTCCCTGTTGGATTGTCCGCCCGAATTTATTGAAGGAACTTATGCCATACTGCATAGTTTTGAGCCTTCTGGCGTATGCGCGCGGAACCTGCGCGAGTGTCTGGCGATTCAACTGCGCGATAAAGATCGTCTTGATCCCGCGATGTCGGCTTTACTGGATCATCTGGATAGGGTTGCGGCGGGCGATGTAAAATCGCTGAGTAAACTCTGTGGCGTGGATGCAGATGACATAAAGGAAATGTGCGCCGAAATCCGGGCGCTTAATCCCCGTCCCGGAAGTGGTTTTCAGCATGAAGCGATGCATGTGGTCATACCGGATGTCTTTCTTCGGCGCGCTGGCGATGCATGGCATGTGGAACTTAATTCCGCCGTGCTGCCGCGCGTGCTGGTGAACCGCCGATATTATATGAAAGTGCATGCCAAAACCAGTAATCGGGAGGAAAAGAAATATCTTTCCGAGCAACTGGCGACGGCTAACTGGCTGGTGAAGGCCTTGGACAGCCGCGCCCAGACGATTCTTAAAGTCGCCAGTGAGATCGTGAAGCACCAGGATCATTTTTTTCTCTATGGCATTAAATATTTACGCCCATTGACGCTCAAGGAAGTAGCGGATGCAGTGCAATTACATGAGAGCACGGTCAGCCGCGTCACCAGCAACAAGTTCATCAACACCACGCGCGGCACATTCGAATTCAAGTATTTTTTCAATGCATCCATCCAGAGCATTGCCGGTGGCGAAGGCTATTCCAATAAGAGCGTGCAGTATATGATCAAGGAACTCATCGGGCAGGAAACGCCGGATGCCATCCTTTCTGATGACGCTATCGCGGAAAAGCTGAAAGATAAGGGAATAGAAGTGGCGCGCCGCACGGTGGCAAAATATCGCGAACTCATGAAGATTCCATCGTCAGCTGCAAGAAAAAAGGCGAACAGGCAAAATGGGTCAACGAGTTGACTTCAAAGCCGCCAACAGTTCACGTTCTGCGTTCGTGCGCGGAAGCACTCTGGCTTCTGGCGTAGCAGTGCTGGCGGAGGCAAAATCATCGGGAAGGGAAGTACCGGTGGACGCCAAGGCCTCCATGACGCGATCTACGGATTGCTTTGCCGCCGCCTTTGCCGCAGCAGGCATTTCATAGGGTTTTACTTCCGGGGGCTTCTGCGCGAGCTTCATCTGTTCAAGCTGCAACACCAGTTTATTGCTTTTCTCAATCAGGAACGCTAGATCATCGGCAAGAAAATTGGCCTTGTCTATTTTAAGCTGCAGGGCTTCGGTGACTTTCTTGCTGATGCTTTGTAACTCAGCGACAGATGCCATGGCACGGCTGGTGGCGGTATCGAACTGGGTAATCATTGCTGAAAGCTCGCCGCGGCTGTCCTGCAGGGTTCGGATGCGGGTGCTCAACTTTGCGCAATAACGGATGGTGACGACAAGCAAGACTGCCAATGCGCAGTCAAAAAGAAGCGTTAATACCAGGCTACCGTTCACAACTGTTCCCTGACTTTCTGGCGTATCGGCTCGTTAATGGAGACGGCAATATTCTCTCCCATTTTTCCGGCCTTGCCGGTAGTGATGGTGACGCCGCCACACTTAATCATTACTTCATCATCCGGCGCCCGATCAAGCAGCAATGTATTGCCGACCTTGAACTGCATCACATCACCCAGGGAAATCTCCTTTTCATCCATGACTACCTCCAGCTCTACTTCCGTCTGGCGGACTTCCTTGGTGAAATGTTTTTCCCACGTCATGTCCTGCCCAAACTTCTCCCCCATGAACATTTGCAGAAGCAGCTCACGTATGGGCTCAAGCGTCGTATGCGGAAACAGGAATTCAATGCCGCCGCCGCGATCTTCCATATCCACCCGCAGGCGCACGAGCAGGGCAGGGTTGTTAGGGCGGGTGATCGTGGCAAAACGCGGCGTAGTTTCCAGGCGCTCGAACTGGAAGGTTACCGGACTGATTGGGTCGAATGCTGTGCTTAAATCCGCAAGCAGGATTTCCGCCATGCGCTTTACAATGTCCTGCTCAATGGTGGTATAGGGGCGGCCTTCTATACGCACAGGGCGTGCCGAGCGCCTGCCGCCCAGCAATACGTCCACAGTGGAATAAATCTGCGAGCTGTCAATGGTAAGAATGCCGAAATTCTCCCATTCTACAGCACGGAAAACCACCAGCAGGGCAGGCAACGGAATGGAATTCAGGTAATCCTCAAAACGTAAGGAAGAGATGGAAATAAGATTTACTTCCGCAGTATCGCCGGTGAATGTGCGCAGGCTTGCGGCGGTCATGCGCACCAGCCGGTCGAACACGACTTCCAGCATCGGCATTTTTTCATAGCCGGAAAGCGCCTTGTCGAGAATCGCAAAAATGCCGGAAGTTTTATCGACTTCTTCCTTTGCATCAAAGCCCAGGAGCAGATCGATTTCATCCTGGTTCAGTACGCGCGGCGGCGCTCCATCTGCTGCCGCTTCACCTGCGGCAGGCAGCGTCTGCTCTGCATCTGCTGGGGTATTTTCTTCTGCCATAATGCAACTAATATAAACTATGTAGTTTATACACGGTGCCATTATTCTTGTATATATATTTTGCACCTCAAGAATGCTCATTCTTGAGGTGTGCTGCGCTTGCTACGCGGCGCAAACCCCGCACTTTCGGCGCGGAGTTTCCTATCTCCTTCGCAACCCGAGAGTTACGAAGGAGATAGATGCAATGCAATTACTTTCCGGCAACGGTCATGCCTTCCACGCGCAGTGTCGGGGCATTGGTGGAATAGCGGAATGCCAGATCGTTTGCCGGTGTCAGCGCAAGGAACATGTCGGATAGTTTTCCCGCAATCGTCACTTCGCTCACGGCATAAGATTTCTGGCCGTTTTCAATAAAGAATCCGGATGCGCCCTGGCTGTAATCGCCGGTAATCAGGTTCACTCCCATGCCGAATACTTCATTTATATAGAATCCGCTTTTGATGTCGCTGATTAATTCATCCGGAGTCAGCGTACCCGGTGTGAGGTAAAGGTTAGTGCTGGAAGGCGAGGGCGGCGATGAAAGCCCGCGGCTGGCATGGCCGGTGGTAATGGTCCCCAGTTTATTGGCGGATCGGACGTCGAGCAACCAGGTCTGCAGGATGCCGTTTTCCACCAGGGAGGTTTTGCGGTTGCTGACGCCTTCGCCGTCAAACGGTTTGGAGGCAAGCCCGCGTATGCGGTGTGGATCGTCTATAATAGTGATGTTGTTGCCGAATATTTGCTTGCCCAGGGAATCCTTTAGGAAGCTGGTGCCACGCGCAATGGCGCTACCATTGATGGCGCCTGCGAACGTACCCAGCAGCCCTTTAGAGACCCTCGGGTCATATACCACAGGCATAACGCCCGTTTCAATTTTACGTGGATTCAGTTTTGCCAGCGCCCGTTTGGCTGCATTCATGCCGATAGTATCAGCAGCGGCGAGATCGGTGATAAAACGGGCGGAAGAGAAATCATAATCGCGTTCCAACCCGTTTCCATTGCCCGCCAGAACAGATACGGAAATGGAAGTGTTGCTGGTTTTGTAGTATCCTGAGAAACCGTTGCTTGCCGTGAGCGCGAAGGTAATGGAGCCGTAATCCGCGCCCGCGCCTTCTGAATTAGTAATGCCTTTTACTGCGAGCGCGACTTCTTCGGCATATGTGCATTGTTCCTGCAGCCATTCGGGGCTGGGTTCATTGCTATCATATAAATCCAGGCCTGCAATTTTTTTTACCAGCAGGCTTTCCGGAGCAAGCGCGGCGTATTCATCTTCCGGAGAGAGCTTTGCCATGGAAATGCCGCGATCCAGCAATTCCTTGAGGGCATCGCTGCCCGTATCGGAGGAGGAAACCATCGCTGCCCGTTTGCCGATAAATATCCTGAGCCCGATACCTTTGCTTTCCGAGCGTTCGAGTCCTTCAGGTTTCCCCATGCGGCGCGAGGCGGAAAGGGACGTTGCTTCATAAAACAGCACATCCGCCGCATCAGCGCCAGCCTTGCGGGCGGATTGTATGAGGGTATTTAACAGGTTCAGTGAATTTTCCATTAATGCACTACCTCACCTGTGAGTTCTTTTCCCTGCATGCCGGTGATATGAATGCGTATCATGTCGCCATTAGCATGATCGCCGCTGACAATTATCGGTGCAAAGTGATCGCTGCGTGCAGAATTTGCATTTTCCATAATGGCATTTGTCTCTCTGTCTATCAGTGAAGTAAAGAATTTCTGCATTTGTTTTTCACCTGCCTCGCGCAGCCTTGCCGCACGCGCTTTACGAATTTCCTTGGCCACCTGCGGCATCCGTGCAGCCGGGGTGCCGCTACGCGCAGAGTAGGGGAATACGTGCAGGTATGTGAGTTCTGCCTCTCCCACCATATTGAGCGTATTCATAAACATGTCCTCGGTCTCGGTGGGAAATCCGGCAATGATATCTGCGCCAAATACCACATCCGGACGCAGGCTGCGTACACGCTGGCAGAAGTCCAGTGCATCCTTGCGGCTATGACGGCGCTTCATCCGCTTCAGGATCATATCGTCTCCTGCCTGCAGGCTGATATGGATATGCGGCATAAGGCGCGGCTCTTCGGCAATTAGCCGATATAAATCTTCATCCACCTCTACAGCGTCAATGGAAGAAAGCCGCAGGCGCGGCAAGTCTGGCACGAGGG
>JABDGA010000029.1 GCA_013286285.1 Alphaproteobacteria bacterium
GGTAGTGGCGTTTGATCGCAGAGGATTCCGTATCGGTTATGGGGGCGGATATTATGATGTCACGCTCGATGCATTACGCCGTAAAAAAAACATCATTGCCATCGGCGTTGCCTTCGCCTGCCAGGAAGTTGCGGAGGTTCCGGCGGAACCATTTGACCACCGGCTTGACGTCATCCTAACGGAAAAAGAAATGCTTGAGTTTACGGATTCTTCCTTATAACCCACTATCGATACATGGAAGAGAGCATTATGAAAACCGTTTTGGTAGCCGCCATTGCCTTGGTCGATCCGGATAAACGCATATTACTGGCGCAGCGTCCGCAAGGCAAAGCAATGGCCGGATTATGGGAATTCCCCGGCGGCAAAATCGAACCCGGCGAACTGCCGGAAGCAGCGCTTATCCGTGAACTGCATGAAGAGCTGGGCATTGATGTCTGCCGTTCCTGCTTAAGCAGTGCTACATTTGTGTCCTATACGTATACCCAGAATCCTCTGCCTGAAGAACCGGGATATGGTTTTTATCACATCATCGGCATGCTGCAGCACTTTTGCATCCTCGGGCGAAGGGCCGGAATCGGCGATGTTCTGTCCTGCCTGGATGATGGCTTTCAATTGCCGGTAGGTCTGGCGGGCATAATCCTGCATCACTTCGCCCAACCCGGATTTGCTGTTGGCAATCAACTCAAGGATATGTAAAACCTTGCTGAAAATGCCATTTTTCTCCGACAAACGTCGCAAGTTCTCCTGGGGTGAATCGGGGGATTCTGGTTTCCCTGTCACGTAAAACCTCTGGTTGACAATGTTTAATCCTTTTATCTTACGATAAATATGTTAAAAAAAGATTAAGTCGCCTGCTTAAAAAATAGATACAATTTTACATGATCGGCAAACTGAAGGGACACATAGACACCATCGGCGAAGACTCGCTCATCCTTGATGTTGGCGGGGTCGGGTATCATGTGTTCTGTTCGGCCAGGACATTGGCTGTCCTGCCGGAAAAAGGGGCGGCGGCGGTATTGGTGATTGAGACCCATGTCCGCGAAGAGCATATCCATCTTTTCGGCTTCTCCGATGAAAACGAACGTGAGTGGTTCCGGATGCTCACTACCGTGCAGGGAGTGGGTGTCAAAATGGCGTTGGCATTGCTGGGGGTATTTACGCCTGTGCAGCTTGCCCAGGCCATTGCGGCAAAGGATGTGAAATCCCTGACCCGCGTCAGCGGAGTCGGGCCTAAGCTGGCTGAACGCATCACTACCGAATTGAAGAATAAAATCGCGAAAATGCCCGTGGGTGCGATGACGGACAATGGAAAGCCTGTCAACCTGCATGTGCTGCCGCCTGCAGGGGCCAGCGAAGATGCGGTTTCCGCGCTCTCTAATCTGGGATATGCTCGGTCGGATGCCTATCAGGCGGTCATGATGGCGGTGGCGAAGGTGGGAACGGAAAAGCCTGCGATAGATATACTGATTAAGGAAAGCCTGCGCTATCTTGCAGGCGCAAAATTTGGGTAAAGGTGGTTTAAGGATGGAATGGAAAGCGCATTTTTACAATAAGACGACGTGGAACGCGGAAATCACTAATCTTGAGCAGAAGTCACGGATTGCAGGCCAGCTTGCGGAGCGGGTGAAGCATGGCGAAGTGGTAGGTGTCGGTTCCGGATCTACTTCCTTTCTGGCATTGCAGGCGATAGGCGAGCGCTGCGTGAAAGAAAAGATTTCTGCCTTGTTTATCCCAACCTCCAGGGAAATGGAAATGGTCTGCGCTGCCTTGGGCCTGCCGGTATCCAGCCTGGTGCATCATAAGCCCGACTGGTGCTTTGACGGGGCGGATGAAGTGGATAATGACAAGCGCCTGATCAAAGGCAGGGGCGGGGCGATGTTCCGCGAGAAACTAGTGATGCAGGCTTCCCCGGTAACGGTGATCCTGGCAGATGCAAGCAAGCAGGTTACAGCACTGGGCAGTAAGTTTGCCGTTCCTGTTGAGGTCTATCCGGATGCGGTGAACTTAGTGAAGGAACGCATAGAAACCTTGCTAAGCCCAAAGGAAATAAAGTTGCGGCTGGCGGTAAAAAAAGACGGCCCGGTTATCACTGAAAACGGCAATGTCATTCTTGATGTTGCCCTCAATAGCATCGCAGCGGGGACGGAAAAAATTATCAAATCCATTCCCGGCGTGATCGAATCCGGGCTCTTCGAAGGATATAATATCGAAGTGTTATCAGCCTAGAGCCTGTTCTCAATTACTCCTATCGCTTGCTACAAACCACGATCATTGCGCTTCCGCTGCTCACATACTTTATAGTCATTCCAAGTAACAATTATACACTCGTCATCCCGTGCGAAAGCACGGGATCTCAGGCTATTCCCATGAGATACCGCGGTCTTCGCCGCGGTATGACGGGATAGTGTATGTATAAAAGTTATTTGGAATGACTATAACGTACGCTCCGCGCCGGTTCTCATAATCCGTTGTTTTCGCTGGCGCGTTAACGTAATTCAAGGACACGCTCTAAGCGAATCACTTTTTCTCTGGCTGCTTTTCCGCCAGTGCCTTTACTATAGCGGGATAGGAAACGTATTTTGCCGGTATCGCCACGGAAGGATTGCCGTCGGCAAAGGGAGCTACTTCATACGCCTGGAATACCACCGAGATGCCTTTTTTGCTTAAGGCAACCGTACAGCCCTGGCATTTGTTGTCTTTGATGAACGCGCCTTTGCGGTTCTCGATTTCATCGCGGAACACGCCTTCCGACTTGGGCAGCAGCGCATGGTAAATAATCTTGTTGACCGGATCGAGGTTTTTCGCATCGAATAAATCGCCGACCGTAACAGGCTTGCCGGTATGCAGGTCAATAATCATTCCCTCTACCGCGCCGTTGCTGTGCGCGCCGCCCTCATAAGCCAGATCGGTAAACTTCAGGCCGATGATGTCCGGCGACTGGAAGGTAAGTTCATAAGTGTGGGTAATGGAAAAATTATCGCCTTTGCTTGCAGTGCTTGCCGGTTCTCCTTGGCATTTCAATTGCTCCGCGATGTTCCTGAATTCATTGTTGATGGTTTCCTGCTGGGCTTCATCCGCCATCCCGGCCAGCACCGGATATTTTATATCCGCTTCACACAGGCAGCCGCTGTCATTCTTGCATTGCGGCGGCGAAAACAGGCCTTTCTGCAGTACCCGCTCCCCCACAGTGACATCTGCTTGCGATGGCAATGCTGTCAACAGAACCGCAAGGCCGGGCAACAATCGGATTGTCTTAAACATACGATATCTATACGCCGGATGGAAAATGCCGTCAATATAATGAGAACTATGGATGCTATTATGCCTTGATTTATAAATGCTTTGATGGCAATTTAAACAAAGCTTTGATTAAACTAGGGTAATCCAGCTTTTATGACTCATATAGATGGAATTTATCGTGACGTTGCATACCCGTATCTTTATAAGAATGTATATCCCCACTATATAGAGAATAAAAAAACGTTACCAGATTATCTATTCAGAAACGCAGAACTAATCGGGCTTATGGGGTTGTTATTTTGTAAGGAAGAACATTCGTTTTCTTCTTATAGTATGTATTCGTACCCTTTTAATCCATTTCAGGTGATTTTACATGATAGCGGAATTAGCGATGAGAAAGCAGTTAATGTAATTCTGGGCTATAGAAAAGAGCTTCTGCAATCTCTTGGTGAAATCAAGGCAGTGCCGGAAAATGAAAGGATTAATATAGAGGAAATTTGGGAACAGGAAATAAAAGAAAAGGCCAAGCACAATGGAATTTTTCCCGATACACGATCTGAGTACCATCGTACCAGAAATGCGGAATGGCTTATGTTCGCGGTATTAATTGCAGAGCGTGAAGGGCATACATGCAGGACAGTAAAAAGTTTTGCCTGGACCGACCTTTGGAACACATACAGAGATAACTTAGAATCAAAAATCGGTAATGAGCAAGCGAAGCTTGAGGCGGATGCATATATTGCTATGGTAACAGAAGTTTTAGATAGAAAAACGGGCAGGCAAAGATAGCGCTACAGCGTTTTATCACAATTGGTTGACTTTTCCGGCATTGGTGTTTTAGCGGAAGATTTTAAGTCCGTTCATAGGAGAGCGAGGGTATTTGGAACTGAATCCGTGGTTTGATAAAAACGCATAAGGTTTCTGCGATGCCATGAAAGCATTCTACCGGAAGATTCTGGGCGTTCTCGAAGCGGAACATGAGCGCTATATATTATGGGTTCCGGTATGCATGGCATATGGGGCAGTATGGTATTTCCACCTGAAATATGAGCCGCCACTCTGGCTCGGCGCAGCCGCTTTTAGTATTTCTTCCCTGTTTGTAATTCTCTTTCGCAAAACCTTCGCTTTTTATATAGGATGCATCTTTACCTTGATGGCATTCGGCCTTGCGCTTGCGCAATGGAGCACGTGGCATGTGAACTCACCGTATCTTGACACGCCGCTTTCCTTTTGCGAGGTCACCGGCAAGGTCGTGGAAATCGCGCCGACGCCAAAAGGCAGTAAATTGCTGCTGAAAGACGTGACCATCAGTAAAATCCCTAAAGAAAAAACACCGGTCCAGATCAGCATTACGTTACGCAGCTATGATTCGGCGCTTGTTACGGGGCAGATCGTGAGTCTGAAAGCCGGATTGTTTCCACCCCCAGAACCGGCGCTACCCGGTGGGTTCGACTTTGGGCGTTATTTTTATTTCCGTCAGATCGGCGCGGTAGGATACGGCATCGGGCAGATGGATGTAAAGTCGCTCAAGGATTCGGGCGCAAGCGATTTTGATATCTGGTTTGCCGAGTTCCGTCACCGCCTGACCGAATCCATACGCAGCTATTTTCGTGAACCTGCCGGAGCAGTAGCGGCGGCATTCATCACCGGCGAAGTGCGCGCTATCCCGGATGAAATAAATAATAATATGCGTGTTGCAGGGCTCTATCACCTGCTTGCCGTTTCGGGCATGAATCTTTCTGTTGTGGCTGGCCTTGCTTTTTTTTCTTTTCGTTTTTTGCTTGCGGCCATTCCTTCGCTGGCGCTGCGTTATCCGATCAAAAAATGGGCGGCGCTGCTGGCGCTTGTCGCAAGCTATATCTATCTGCGTATCTCCGGTTCACCGGTGTCAGCGGAGCGGGCATTTTTCATGGTATCGCTGGTATTCATTGCAATACTTCTGGATCGCGATCCGACTCCCATGCGTTCGGTTGCCATCGCGGCATTCTGCATTCTGCTGTATGAGCCGGAGGCAGCGCTCACTGCCAGTTTTCAGCTTTCCTTCTCTGCCACCGCCGCGCTGATTGCTTCCTATGAATGGGGCACAGGGTGGCTTGCGCAGCATGCCGGAGACGGCTTCGGTGTGCGGCGCGTGCTGTTTTATTTTGCCGCCGTTATTGCGACTTCCCTTGTCGCATGGTGCGGCACCGAGCCGTTCATTATCTATCACTTCAATCAGTTCTCCAGTTACAGTCTGATCGCCAATACGATCGCGGAACCGCTGGTGTCATTTATTCTCATGCCGCTGGTTATCACGGGCGTATTGCTGCTGCCGTTCGGCCTGGCATGGATTGCGTTTACGCCGATGCAGTACGGTGTGGATCTGCTGCTGTCTATTGCTTCCTGGACTGCACGCTTGCCGCATGCCATGTGGGTGGTGCCCAACCCTAGCGATGCTGGTTTTGCCCTTGCGGTACTGGGCGGCATCTGGGTGTATTTCTGGAAAACCGGCTGGCGCTGGCTGGGGCTTCTTGTGGTTATTGCCGGTATGTCCACGGCGTTTGGATATGTACCGCCGGATATGTTTGTCAGCGCAGATGGCAAGCGGGTTGCTGCACGGTTGGATGATGGAAAAATGGCCATGATTAAAGGCCGCGCCGACACAGTAACCGCGCAAGCCTGGGCGCGCGCGGCAATAGAGCAGGGCTATATGGATAAACAGGATATTCCCATGCAGTGCGATCGCAAAGGATGTGTTTTGCATGTGAACGGACGTACTATTTCGGTATTAAAAGATGCAGATGCGCTGGCGGATGACTGTGCATTAAGCGATATCGTGATTATCAATCACCCTGCGGCAAGTACGTCTTGCACGTCTGCGCTGGTCGTGGATAAAACACTGCTGGACAAGGGAGGAAGCGCAAGCATTTTTTTGCAGCACGAAAAAATATTCCTCCGACAAACCCGTGCGGAGCAAGGTGTGCGACCCTGGTCCGCTTCTCAGGAAATGCAAGAGGGGAATTAGAATCTTGAATCTGCGAATCTTGAATTTCTCTTTCCAGATTCCAGATTCAGAGATTCCTATTTGTTGCAAAAATATCGACAACAATGACAAATTGTTCATAGTGATAGAAAAAATACCGATGTTAATAGAAATTTAACTTTTTTCATGTATGTATGATAGTGTTGTTTAACCAAAAAGGAGACCCACAACATGACTAAAGCAAAAAAGCCGGCTAAGAAAGCCGCTGCTAAAAAACCCGCCGCTAAAAAGAAGGCGGTAAAGAAGACCGCTTCCAAGAAGCTGGTTACCAAGAAATCCTCGAAACCTTCCATGAAGGTTGTAGCTAAATCCGCTGTACGCAAGATTGCAGCGCTGAGGAAGAGCAGCTAATACTACGTGCGGATAGGGCCTTAAGGTTTATCCGCACTTCTTCTAAAGAGATTTGATATCCCGGAATGGCAATAGTCGCTCCGGGATATTTTTTGTCAGTTTTTTGAGGTGTTGTGTGGGGCGTGGTAGCGTTATGATATTCATGTTGATATAAAAACATGTTCCCTATTGTCATCCCGAAAAACGAGCCAGGCTTGTCTCGCCGAAGCGTTGCAAAGGCGGAAGGAGAAGCCTATTCAGTTTCGTCATTCCCCGAGTTGGCGAAGCCAACTATAGAGAAATCCATAGAGAGATAGGGATCGCCCTATAATTGCCTTAGCGATCCGGGCGATGACGAGAACCTCTCCTACTACCTCCTCTTTCGTACGGATGCACCATGGATCCCGGCTGACCGGCGGCCTTCTGGTCTTCTCGCCGGGGTGACAAGGAGGAGGAATTATAAATCAAAACTAGAGGCCTTTATATATCACACTTCGCCATGTCACGCCCCCGTTACTCCTCTTTTTTCTTGACCCATTTAAGCAGCATGGCGCTTATCTGTTCCGGCTTGAATGGTTTATTAAGGTAATCATCCATCCCGGCTTTCAGGCATTTTTCCCTATCCCCGGTCATTGCATCTGCCGTTAGGGCTACAATCACCGTATGGTCATCGCCGGTTTCTTCCTTGCGGATTTCCCGCGTCGCGTCGAATCCATCCATCTCCGGCATCTGGCAGTCCATAAAGACAATATCATAGCGGTTCTTGCGCATCATCTCCACGGCTTCCTTGCCGTTGCCGGCAGAGGAGACATTGCATCCATGTTTTTGCAGGATCTTGGTAATCAGCAGGAGGTTGACTTTCATATCCTCCACCGCCAGCACGTTGGTTCCCATGAACATATCCGGCGTAATCGTGCTTTTCTGGGTTTCCTCATGCATCAGGCTAGTAATATAGTGGCGCGTGATGATAGGCAGCTTCTTGCCGGATTTTTTACCGTCCCACAACAGCTGCAACGCTACCTTTAAATGTCTGGGATATACCGGCTTGACCAGCAGGCCGGAAAAACCAAGGTCCGAAAGGTTACTGCTGGTGATGACCTGGTTCAGCGAGGTGATCATGAATAACAGGCTGTTGATGGGGACAGGGGAGGATTTTATCCATTGCGCCAGCTGCAGGCCGTTATGATCTTCAATGAGGTAATCGACGATCGTGATGTCATACGGCGTGCCCGCCCTTGCTGCTCCCTGCAGCATGGCAAGCGCCTGTTTGGCACTCGAGCAGCTGTCACAGTACATATCCCAGCTGTTAAAGAAGCCCTGCATGATTTTCTGGTTGACTATACAGTCATCCACCACGAGCACCCGTAACTTGGAAATATCGCATTCTCTAATCTGGGACAAATGCTCGGGCGCTTCCATAACCGTGCCGATGTCAAACAATACATCGAATGCAAATACCGAGCCTTTGCTGAGTTCGCTCTCCACGCTGATGGTGCCGCCCATGAGTTCCACCAGATTTTTGGAGATGGTCAGCCCAAGGCCGGTGCCACCAAAGCGGCGTGTAGTGGACTCCTCTCCCTGGGAGAATTTGTTAAAAATATATCTCAGCTTATTCTGCGGAATGCCTATGCCGGTATCCTCCACGACAAAGCGCAGGCGCAGGCGTTCGTTTGCCGCTACCTCCCAGTCCACCCGGATGATAATGTAGCCTTTTTCCGTAAATTTGATGGCATTGCCGCAGAGGTTGAGCAGAATCTGGCGGAGGCGCACCGGATCTCCCACGACATAACGCGGCATTCCGGGGGTAAAATCCACCAGGAACTCGATGCCTTTTTCCTGTATCCTCATGGTTAGCAGGTCGGTGACTTCCATCACGAGGGGAGCGAGTTCGAAATTTACCGGCTCCAGCACCATCTTCCCGGCTTCAATTTTAGAGAAATCGAGGATGTCATTGATAATATCAATAAGGTTTTCACCGGATTTTTTGATAATTTCCACCCACCCCCGCTGGTTCGCATCCAGATCGGTATCACCGAGCAGTCCGGCCATGCCGAGCACTCCGTTCATAGGAGTGCGGATTTCATGGCTCATATTGGCAAGGAAATCGCGTTTCGCAATATTGGCAGCTTCAGCGTCTTCCTTGGCCTGCCTTTCCCGGAACCGGCTGGCTTCAAGCTCTTCGCGCCAGCGGCGGATGCTTCTGAATACAAAATACCAGGCGACCAGCAATATCATGATAATCAGCATCACCATGAATAATGTGGTATAAATATTATTTTCCAGATGGAGCAGGTTTTGGTGCGATGCCTCACGGATAGTTTCGGAAAGCTTGCGCCTTCCATCCAGATGGATTTCATTATTCTTCGCGTATTCAGCGCTGTGTATTATCTGCGCGGCTTCCTTCAACTTATTCTGGCTGGCCAGTTTCAGATACTCTTTTTCCAGATAGCCGATCTGATCCATGGCCGTATTCGTAGTACGGGCTACGGTTTGTAGCCCTTCATCCGGCAAGGCATCAATTTTTTTATCCAGATCCGTCTCAAGCGCATCGCTATAGCGTTTATCGAACTCCGCATCTCCCGTGCCGCCCGTCCTTGCCAGCTGGGAAAGCACGCTGTCCATGTACATAATCCCGTCGGAGAGCTCGGCGATTTGCTGATCCTTTGCCATTTCGTGGGTCAGAAAATAGTGGATATAAAAACTGTTTCCCCCCATCCACATCACGACTACTATCGTCAGCAGCATGGAGGTAGTGAGCAGCTTGGTGGGAAAATTATAAAGATCATGCGACGGGCGGAAATCATTCTTCCTGCTGCTTAAGACAATCATGAGCGCCACCCAGAGTATTGCCGCGCCAACCACGCCTACGATTATCGCTACGGTATAAAAGTCATGATTAATTTCGCGGTGGGAATTCGGATGGGGAATGAATACAGCCGCTTCCATCCCGGTATAATTCATTCCAAAGATGGCTGCGCCCATAATAAGCGCCGCGCCGCTCTGCAGCATATAACGGTATTTCCCGGTATGTCTGGCAAGTATCAGCGCCATCCAGAGCGCGAGCGCCGAGGCGGCAACGGCAATACCTACGGAAAGAAGGAAAATACCGGGCCTGTAGAACAGATCCGCATCCATTTTTATGGCGGCCATCCCGATGTAATGCATAGCTGAAATTCCGAAACCAAACAGAAGGCCGCCGCACAACAACTGTGTCCTTGAGAGTTTTCCACGGCTTACCACGCCCAGCGCCAGATAGGATACGATGGCGACAACCAGCAGGGAGGCTAAGGTGGGCAATAAGTCATAATGCACCGCCATGTGCATATCAAACGCGAGCATGCCGATAAAATGCATCGCCCATATGCCGGAGCCCACGGCAAATGCGCCTCCCCAGCGTATCACTTGTTTATGGAGCCTGCGGCGCTCGCTGATCATCAATTGCATCAGGGAAAGGGTTGTAAAAGAGGCAAAACTGGCTATCACATAGGAAAGGACGACCAGAGACGCATGGTATTCTCCCTTTTCGGCATTGGCCGGCACAGCATTATATATAAAAAACGATTCCAGCACGCCAGACATAGCTCCTATCATGTGCCTGCTATTCAATCTGCTTCACAAGCATCGTAAAAGCTTGCGTAAAGCTTATTTTCGTCGCATCTGCCGCCGGCTTGCTGTAATAGATGTCAACGCTAGGGTCCGATACTATACCAAGAATGCATTTATTGGCCTTCACGCAGCTCAGATCGGTTGTCATCGTCAGGACGCCGTTAGCCGCCGCGGTAGCGCCGATGATATCATAATACCGGCCTAAACCCGATGTAATGATGGCAATTTTACTCCCTGCCATATGCTCCGCCTCGCCCACCGGCAGCATGACGCTGACCAGCTTTAAGTCACCCGGCGCCTGGAAATCGCCGTCAATCATGGCTTTTATGCTGCCCGCTTCCGATTTCGATGTTGCACTGTTAGGGTCGTATACAATGGCGACTTTTGCTGTTCCGGTGATTTTATTGGTCAACAGTGGCAGGGTTCGCATTCCTACGGCAAGATCCTTGTTATCCATGGCTGTACCTGCCGATGCGGCAAAGGATACGCTGTATACGAATACAGAGAGCATCAACACTCTATAGGCGGCAAGCAGTAGTTTGCTACGTACGAAAATATTTCCCATCCGGCAAAGCTCTACTAATTCTTCTTTACAGTTAACATATACGACACGTGAACGCTTTAATATATTAAGCAATATCAGTTCGTCATGCAAATGGTGTAAAGAGAATCTCCTTGAGCAAAATCAAGAAAAAACGGGATAGTTATAAAATTATCACAAAAACATCGAATAAAATAGCTATCTTAACCCTATATTAATATCGTATTC
The DNA here is from genome assembly GCA_013286285.1 of Alphaproteobacteria bacterium. GTDB lineage: Bacteria > Pseudomonadota > Alphaproteobacteria > Rickettsiales > JABCZZ01 > JABCZZ01. The sequence continues at coordinate 10,968 of JABDGA010000029.1, forward strand.
ATTACTTGTTAATAACTATGCAAAAAGTTTTCATCATCCATCCCTATCATGAAACCTAACAAACAACGCCGGACTCCGGAAGCGTGTCTTGCAGAAGCTATATGCCTGGTCAACTTTATCGGGCAAATAAACTTATGGTGAATGCGCTTGAGAAAGAGGCGCTTCTAAATGTGCAAGCGGCGAAAGGAAGAGAGAAACCTAGAAAAGTGGTTATTATTACGGATCCAGGCAGGGATCATGATGACGAACAAGCGTTTACAATATTGCGTGGATTAGAGAAATGCGGATTGGTGGAGGTGCAAGCGGTCATCACGAACCTTTCCCCTCCTGAAACAGTTGGTGATCAGCGTGCCAGGCTGGCCAGGGGAGCCTTTAAATCTTTGCAGTTTGCGCACCTCCCGCCAGTGGCCATCGGCTCCAATGACAATCCGGAATATAAACCAGAGGATCATGAATTTGCTGCAACTTACTTGGCTTCTCCAGAAGATGTGGAGCCGGATGGGCAGGCATTGCTGAAAAAGACGTTTCTGGAAGCGGCAGATGCTGGCGACACGCTCGATCTAATATTGATTTCTGGCATGCAGGATGCCCGTGATTTCATCCAGGAGAATCTGCCTCTGGCAAAACAAGTTATCGGCAAAGTGACTATAATGGGAGGTGTCCAGGTAACAGGCGACACGATAAAACTCGACGACAATGACTGTATGATTCCTGATACTGCCTATAACAACATCGTGGACAAGCCTCGCGGTGAAGAAGCAAGAAAAGCAGGACTAAGTCCGACGGATGCCGGGCCGGCGGCGAAAGATCTGTATGAAATTTTGCAGAAAGGAGGGTTTGAAATGCAGATAGTGACACGCCATGCTGCTTCTGCCGCTGCAGTGCCACCCGCATTTTATGATGATCTTGCTGAAACCGGCCATGAAGTGGCATTACGTCTTAAGCGTGATCAAAAAGCAAGTATCCAAAGACGATGGGAAGAATATATGAATAACCCTATCGTAGAGCGTTTGAATCGCATGTGGTTTGCCAGTCAGTTCACCCATAATCCTGCAACCAAAATGGTGGAGATGCATTTTGATCTACATAATGTTTGGAAATATGTAACACGGTTAAGTTTATATGATGGACTCGCAGTTATGAAAGACATATTGCCGGAAAGTATAAGCGAGCAGCTCTTTGAACCTACCATCCAGGAGGTTGCGGGGAGAACACATCAAATTGTCGGGGTAAGTGCTGAGAAGCATGGCATTAGGGATGTGGCAAAGGTGCATACGATGCTTTCTGCGCTTGCGCACTTTGGCTTAAGCAAAGAACAGGAGATCGAGCAGTTACCCGTTCAAGAAAGACAACCAGTTCCCGTCGATGGGCATGCGCTAGCGCTTGAAATCGAAGAGGATATGGAAAAACAAAAAGGATATCTCCCAGCATTTATGCAATATTATGTCGAAAACGGGGCTATAATTATTAGCAAGGTAAAAGGTTTAAAACACCTGCTTGAAGAGGCGCGAAGGTGGACATCCATTGGCGGCTATTCACCGGAAACTTATATCTTTGAGACCAATCCTGAAATATTCGATAATAGAGATAAAATAACATTGCTACAAGCGCTGGAGCACTTGTTCGGGATTAGGGCTATTCCCGGAAAAATAAATCAACAAGACTTTACGTTGACAATAACCACCGATGATCCGCATGTGAAAATGTATATAGAAACTATGATATTGCCGAAAGAACGCGAGAGAGGTGGGCCGTAATACGAAATATGATGACTATTCACTTATGAATTCCCACAAACATATATTATCCGCACTGGTTATCCATCCCTATCTGAAACATGACAAACAACGCCGGACTCCGGAAGCGCGTCTTGCGGAAGCCGTGCGTCTGGCGCAGGCGATTGCGCTGGATGTGGTTCATTCCATGTCTGTTCCGCTCGCGGCTATACGGCCAGCGAGTTTTATCGGGCAGGGAAAGGTGGAAGAGCTGCCGCAGGTGATCACACAACAGGAAATCGGCCTTGCCATCATGGACTGCGTGTTAAGCCCGGTGCAGCAGCGTAATCTGGAAAAAGCCTGGAAATGTAAGGTGATTGACCGCACTGCCCTGATATTGGAGATTTTCGGCGCGCGGGCACGTACCCATGAGGGCAAGCTTCAGGTGGAGCTGGCGGCGCTGAATTACCAGAAGAGCAGGCTGGTGCGCTCCTGGACGCATCTGGAGCGCCAGCGCGGCGGTTTTGGGTTTCTGGGCGGCCCAGGGGAATCGCAGATTGAGATAGACCGCCGTCTGATTCGCGACCGCATCGCTAAAATCAACCGCGAACTTGCGAACGTTATCCGCACCCGCGAGCTTCACCGCAAAACCCGCCGCGACGTGCCCTATCCCGTGGTGGCGCTGGTCGGCTATACCAATGCGGGGAAATCCACTTTGTTCAATCGCCTGACCAAAGCCAAGGTTCTGGCAACGGATCAGTTGTTCGCCACGCTGGATCCGACATTGCGTCAGGTGAAGCTGCCATCCGGGCTTACGATTATGCTTTCCGATACGGTGGGGTTTATTTCCGACCTGCCGCATGAGCTTGTGGCTGCATTTCGCGCGACGCTGGAGGAGGTGCGGGAAGCGGATGTGTTGCTGCATGTCCGCGATATATCGCACCCTGACAGCCATGAGCAGAAAGAAGATGTGCTAAAAGTGCTCTCAAGCCTGCTGGACGAAGAAGCGCTTGCGGAACAGATGATAGAAGTTTGGAATAAAATGGATCAGCTTCAGGATGCAACTATGCCTGCGGGTGAGGGAAAAGGTATCGCAGTTTCTGCATTGACAGGCGCGGGTATGGATTCGCTGCTTGCCGTTTTGGACGAACGCTTCAGCGCCTCGCATATGGCCACGCTGCATCTGGCAATTCCGGTCGAGGACGGAAAGAAAATCGCATGGCTCTATAGCCACGGCAATGTGCTGGAGGCACGTGAGGATGACGGTATGTTCCATATCACCGTGAAGCTTACCAAAGAAAACGCGGCGCGGTGGAGGAAGGTGAGGTGAAATGTTATAGCGTCCTCGCTCCTGACATTCTATTACTTGCCAGATTTACCAGATCGGCAGGACTATTATTTTGCCTACTCTGATTATTATTGACAGGACCCACCGCTGTATTGTTATTACTCTGTTGGTGGCTTCTGGCGGTCATAACGCCACCGATTAACGGTAACGTTTTCATATGTTCTTCCACAAAGCTTTTTATCTCTGTGGCCTTTTGCACCATATTCGGACCTACTACAATCCCCACTTCTTTCATTAGGCCATTGAGAAAATCACTGCGTGCCTGACGATCAAAAACTTTTACTACAACTTTATCACACGCCTCTCTCACATGTATTGGCTCTCGCAGAATTTTTCCTTTATGGAGTTTATCTGCTGCATCCTGAGCACGTTCGAGCCCCCCAATTAATCCGTCGACCGTATCTAGAATCTTGGCAATGGGACCAAAGTCATTCTCTTTCATCGCTTTTCTTGTTTCTTTGGGAATAATTCCTGTCAATACTTGTGTGGCAGCCAGAAAACCTGCGGCATGTTCAAAGGCTTCTTGTCCACGATGTGCTACCTGTACATCCTCATCTGCGGCGATTCGGATGAGGAGCTGGTTAAAAGCTGTTCTATCAGCTTCATTCCATGAGAGGTTTGGATCTGTGGTATTCACGCTACCATGAGTGGCTTTGGGGAGTTTATCGATAGCTGCCTGATAGGTCTTAAGGAACGGAAGTATTTTTGCCTTTAGCTCCGGTTTGATTGGCTTCTCTTTCCCTGCCTTTTGTAGCGTTTGAATCAGTAAAATAATTTCCTGTTTGGCGGAATACAGGTTGCTATCCTGTTTATCCGCTTCTTGAAGGTCAACAACCGCTGCAGGATTTGCTTGTCCTAGAGCCGCAATAAAATTATTAAAAAGTGTTTCTTCCGTTGTAGAACTGGTTTCTTTTAGCTTTTTTTCCGCTTTTTCTAAATCTTCTTTTAGGGCTCTTTCTTGAGTATTAAATGCTTCCTGAGCTGCAGCCCATGGATCGAGCGGTCTATTATTTTTGAGTTGAGGGTGATCGTAGGCAAACTGTATCTTCCTCATAGCCGTCTTTACCACATCTTCACCCAGTACATTGTGATACCTGGTTCTTAATGCGTCCAACTCTGCTCGCATCCAAATGGCTTCCGGCAATGTATCCCATGCTATTGGTGTGGTAGATGCAGTCGGCGTTGGTGTAGCTGCTGCTGTTGAAGTTGGTGCTGGTCCCGGACTCATATAGATAATCTCTATCCAATATTTTTATTACTATACAAAACCATATCATAAAATTGTTACAGTAGTGTGAAGATTGCATGAAATATCGTTGTACTCCGGCAGTTTTAGAGAGTTTTGTGGCTTTTCAAGGGGGTGAAGGAGAGAAGGCATGTCCGGATAAGCCGGTTGATGATGGCCGGGGTTCTGCTATGCTATCCGTCATTGCGAGCGTAGCGAAGCAATCCAGCCTTTGCTATACGATAGATTTCTGGATTGCCACGCCGCTTCGCGGCTCGCAATGACGGGCGAAAGGATTTGATAGCGCTGGGGCTACTTCGCCTTCCATCCCCCGCCTAAGCTCTTATATACGGCAACGAAGTCCTGGGAAGTGAAGGCGGTGGCATCGGCTTGCTGGAGTTGCGCTGCATAGAGGTTCTTTTGCGCTGCCAGCGCTTCCATGAGGGAAGTCACACCGGTTTTGTAGCGTTGATTGGCAATGGCCTCCGCATGCGTCTGGTTCGAGACTATTTTGTCGGCGAGCGTGCGGTTTTCTTCCTGCTTGTTATAGGAGGAAAGCGATGTTTCCACATCCACGAGCGCCGCAGTCACCGATTTCTTATAGGTTTCCAGCGCTTCCTGCTGCTGCGCTTCCGAATAATGAATACCGGCAGATATTTTTCCGTAATTCAGGATGGGCCAGGTAACGTTGCCATTGATGTTCCACGCTTTGCTCTGTGCAGTAAGCAGCGTGCCCGAACTGGTGCTTAGGAATCCGAAGAAACCGGCGATCGAAATATCGGGAAACAGCTTAGATTTCGCTACCCCGATTTCAGAGGTACTGGCTGCCAGATTACGCTCTGCGATTCGGATATCGGGGCGATTAGCAATTACCGTTGCCGGGGCATTTAGCACGAACTGCTTATCAGCGACGGGAATGGGCTTAACCGGGGTGACTAACGCATGCGTTGCGCCCGGATGCTCGCCCAGCAGCAGATCCAACGCATATTCACTTGCGGCGAGCAGGCTTTGGTAGGTAAGCGCCTGTGCCTGTGCCTGAGATAACTGATTTTCGGCGTTAATTACGTCGCTCTCAATGGCGCTGCCTACGCCAAAAAGATCTTTGGTTATCTTCAGAGCTTCCTGGTTCGCCTTGACGATGTTGCCGGTAATAGCCTCCTGGGCCTGATAGCGGCGGACATTGATGTAATTACGGGCGATTTCCGCCAGCACGCTTATCCGTACATCGTCGCGGGTGGCCCGCGCCGCGCCGAATAACGCACGCGCCGATTCGAGCGCGCGGCGGTTGCCGCCGAATACATCCAGCTCCCAGCTCGCGTCAAATCCGGTCTGAAATATATCAAAGGGTTTGGGAACCGAGAATCCCGGGAACACCACCTCGTTGGCCTCGCGCTCGGCGCTGCCTGCAATATTGACCTGCGGCAGGAGGTCCGACTTGACCGAAGCCAGCTGGGCGCGTGCCTCACTGATGCGGGCGTTCGCGATCTTTAAGTCGAAATTCTGGGATACGCCTTTGACAATAATATCGTCCAGAACCGGGTCGTTGAAGCTCTTCCACCACATCGCCTCGGCGAGGGATTTTTCATCGAGCAAGGCATAGAGGGGCTTGCCATCCGCCGATTTCGCCTCACGCCAGCTTTCCGGGAGATTCTTTGCCTTCGGCACGGTATAATCCGGGCCGATCTTGCATGCGGTCAATAATACACAGGCGAGTAATGAGTAGCGGGTAACGCGTAATGAACTAAAAATCATATATTCCTTTTACAGTATCTTCATTAATGTGCAACTGCCTCTGCATTGGCCACTTTTTGACGTGGATTGTTATAGGGCATGAACAACGCCACGAATGCAAGCACTCCCATGCAGATACCGATGGCTGCGAATGCATCGCTGAAGGCAAGCAGGGCGGATTGGTGGCCCAGATCGCTGTAGATCCGTGCCAGCGCCCCGGATCCGGAATGCGCATAATGGCTCAGCAATGTTTTATACCCTATTTCCGAGGTGGAAAGATGGGCGGAAAGATAGGCTTGGTGGACCTGCTCCTGGCGGGCAAGATAGCTTGCCACCAACGCCACGCCGACACTGCCGCCCATATTGCGCGACATGGCGAACACCGCTGAAGCCCGGCTGCTTTTTTCCTTGGGGATATGGTGGAAGGCAAGCGTGCTGTTGGGGATGAAGAGGAATGGCAGGCCGAGCACCTGCAGGATGCGCATATATACGAATGTGGTATAATCTGTCTGCGGAGATAAGTACGTGGTGGCAAACATGCCTGCAGAACAGACCGCCATGCCGAATGCGATCATATAGCGTGCCGGGATATAGCCGACCAGCTTGCCGGAAACAGGCATGAGGAATATCAGCGCCAGCCCTCCCGGAGAGAGGACAAGCCCTGCCAGCGTCGCGTCATAGCCGTATTCGGACTGGGTCATGATCGGCAGCAAGGTGCTTCCGGCATAGAGGCCCGCGCCGACAAAGAACATCATTATGCAGGCAAGGCCGAAGCTTGGATCCAAAAAGAGATGCAAATCAATCACCGGATCTTTTTGCGCATTGAGCCAAAACACCGCTGCTGTCAGGCAGCAGGCCGACATGCAGGAAAATAGAATGATGAAATTGCTGCCGAACCAATCTTCCTGCTGGCCCTTGTCGAGCAAAACCTGCAAGGAACCAAGCCCGATGGCGATCAGGATAAGTCCAATATAATCAATGGAAATAAGCCCTTTCGCCCGCGCGTGCGGCGGATCCTGCACCATTCTGGCGATGAGCAGCAGCGCGGTGATTCCTACCGGCACATTCATGAAAAATATCCATTGCCAGCTGAAATTATCGGTAATGTAGCCGCCCAGCGTGGGGCCGAGAATCGGCGCGATGATCATGGTGATGCCGGTAATGGCGAACACGGAACCGCGTTTTTCTGGCGGGAAGGCGTCAATAATGATGGATTGCTGGATGGGCTGCAACCCACCGCCGGAAAACCCCTGCAGCAGGCGGAAAAAGATCAGCATGCTCAGTGATCGGGACATGCCGCAGGCAAAGGAAGCGGCGGTGAAGGCCGCAATGCAGGTCATGAAGAAGCGTTTGCGTCCTAGCACTCCGGCCAGCCAGCCG
>JABDGA010000030.1 GCA_013286285.1 Alphaproteobacteria bacterium
GTGCCCGAACCGTGGGCGGAATGTCAGCACCACGCGCCACGGGTATACCTTGGTGTTTCCTAGCTGCAAAAGCCATCTCAATACCCCTGGACAATTTATTATTCCACTTTTTTATCAAGGCTGATATACGGATGCAATAAAAATCTGCAGGAGAATCCATAAGTTACAAATAAATAATCCGATTGTTTTTCTTATGCTGCGATTGTAGCACAAAAATGCCGCGTACCCACGGTATTTATATTGAATTATTTATTACAGGCCTGCCCGGAATTACCGCCCAACACGCTGAAAAATCGTACCGGCCTCCGTTTCCCTTTATCCTCGGTATTTTCACCGATATGGGTGAGCCATTTTGCCTTGGACGCGTCTTCGAGCGTGCATTCACGGCCAACATAGGCATGGATGATCACCGGCCATTCCACCACGATAGCACCATGGCTGAAGCAGCGTCCGAATTTCCAGAGCGCGATATCGCCCGGCAGCGGTTCCGTCACTTCCTGCGTATAGTGCAATAGCCCTTGCAGGTAACGTTCAGATTCACGGTGCAGGTGCCAGTCATTGGGATAATAGGGAATGTCTATGCGCTCAACCAGTCCTGCTTCGGTGAATACCTCCGCCAGCAGTGTCAGGCAATCCACCCCCGCGCTCTTGACCCTGCCGCCCGTATGATAAGGCGTGCCAAGCCACGTATATGCTGCCTGCACTGCGCGTGCGCGCTGACAGGAAAGCAGAATCTTTGAATCCGGAATCTGGAATCTTTGAATTTCAAGATTCATGGATTCAAGATTCCCATGACTATTGCGCATCTTTGACTGGCGCGTTTGCTCCGGCAGCTTCCGCCGTCCCCAACGCCTCGTGCAGATCTGCCTTGGCCTGCACCTGCAGCTCATGGATTTGTGTGCCGGAAGTGGTGATGAAATGGCGCTCGAACCACACCTCGATTTCATTTTTTAGTTTTTCCGTAAGTCCTTCGATTTCAGCAATCTCTTCTTTGATGCCCATAATGCTGTCCTTTCTGTTGGGGTTAATATTTTTTTGCGGGTACGCGGAGGAGTGCTATACGACGGCCCCGCAGGGGAGATTGTACGGAGTGCAATCGGGGGGCAGCCCATACAAATTACACCGCCGTGCTATTCTCCGGCACGTAAGGAAATCCCCGGAAATTGGTAAGATTGGAGAATTTGTTCTGGCAGGTGGATTGCTGCTTGTCGCATCCGGGAATAATCAAAAATGTATCACCCAATCCGGGCGTGGAAGGAAACGGCGCGATTACGGTTACAGTACTTGGCATTCCCTGGATATGGCGCTTGATAGTGCGCGATACACCGTTATTGGTACCGCTGGTAAAGCTCACGATGCCGAGATCAAAATAGTCCGTAGCCTGTGAAAGCGAGCAGTTTACGGCACTCTGGGTCGAGCCGGAAGCAGCGTTGCCGGTAACAGCAAAACTGGCGCTGGAAAGCGTGCAACCGGAATCATAGAGCGTATTGAGGCAACCGGACTGGTACAGATTGCGCGGCAGATTCTGGTTCAAGAGTTCAAGATGGCTGTTGACGGAGAAAGTGGCAAGCGAGCTGCCTGCATCCACTTCCGCGATACGCCCGGCGAACAGGATGACGGTTCCGGCAGCAACGTTGCCGTAGGTAGGCATGAAGGCGCGGTACAGCGTCAGCTCCGCACCGTCAAATACGCCCTGCCGCACCGCAGACAGAAACGGATCGCCAAGCACCGCCGCAGCTCCCGGCAGGATGTCAAACACCAGCGTATCCACCTCCACGCCGACTTTCCAATGGCATTTTGCTTTGTTATCCTTGCGATCGAAATAAGGGCCAGCCGTGCCGCCTGCGCTCCATGTAATCCCGTTCCAGATAATATCCTGATCGCCGCCGCAATAATTCAACTCCCCGCCACCGACTAAGGAAAATTGATACAGATCAGCAGTAAAAAACTGCCGCGTAGCGAGCAGGTTGATAAGGGCTGTGGATGCAGGTTTCATAGGTTCTAGGTGCTCGGTTCTAGGTTCTAGTGAAGCCAGGCTAGTACCTAGCACCTAGAACCCAGTCCCTAATTCTTTACACTGATAAATCCAAACTTCTTGGCCTTGTAATAGCCGGAGAGGAACAAAGTGAACGGCACGCTGTCGGTGCTCATGCGCACGGGGAAATAATAGCTGAAGTCCACACTGATAACCGCACCGCTTGCCGGCGGCGTGATAAACGTCACTATACCGGGAGAGGCGCTGCCCCATGCGCTGGTGGAGATACCACTACTTTTCACTACACCGTTGATATATACCGCGCTCACACTATGTGGTGCCAGCACCGGCTCAAGGAATCCGCCGAAAGCACGGATAAGCTGAAAAGCGGTCGTGCTGCCGTCGCCGGTCGCGATGGTCTGGCCGGCAACGCTGTTATCGTCGGCATCCTGATAGAGAAACGTGTCGAACTTGCCCTGGCGCAAATTGAAAAATCCCGCAAGCTGCTGCAACTCGCCGTAGGTTGCGCTAGAGCGCAGCACATTGTAGCTCAAATCCCATTTCCAGCGCGGATAAGCCTGACGCGCGAGGCGCGTTTCCTTGCCGGAAAGCGCCGTCTGCACCACCGTATCCCACTGCGGCGTGCGCACGACGTCAAACCCCAGCCCGACAAGCGAAGGAAGCACTGCTGTTGACATAAGATTCCTTATTTAATCGTTCCCGTTCCGGCCTGCTGAGGGTAAGCGTAAGCGAAGGGGGCAAACTATACTTGCCCCCTTTCAAAATTAACTCTTCCACGCCGGCACATGGTTATTAAAACTGCGCACCTGCGAGGAAATGGCACTGGCGATGGCAGATGCATTGTTCTTCAGGAACTGGGCGCCCGTCTGCGTGTCAATGGCGTTGATGTTGATAGTATAGTTATCGCCGCCGATGCCGCCCCCCTCACGCAGCCCCTGCGCGAATGCCTGCGGCACGACCATTTCTCCCTGATGCAGTTGTGCCACCATGTCCGAGCCTAAATTCCATGCGCCGACATCGAGGGAAACCAGCCCTTCCATTCCGGCGACTGCAGCGGCGGAAATCCCGGCAGGAACGGCGGCGGCAGGGCCAAGCACCGGAGACAGATAGGCATAGACGCCTGCATAGGTCGCTGCGGCATCGGATTCTATCTGCTTGATAACCTGCGCCGTACGCGCCGCCGATCCGGCCTTTGCCGTGCGCTGATCGCCCGAGCTGATCGCCACATTCTTATCGTCGTTGGCCGCCACCATGGCATTACCCGTGGCCATAAAATTTACCAAGCTGTTCATCTGATCCTTCGCGAAATTCAACGCGATGTTCGCAGAAAGCTGGGCGAATTTTATCTCCATGCTCTGCGCCGTTTTTGCCATCGCCTGTTGCCAACTTTCCGTTCCCTTCATCATGCCAGGGATCGCGGAGTCAACAGCACTTTGCAACGTCTTGAACATCTCACCGGTGGACTCAGCGCTTCTTCTGGCGACAGTCTGCGTTCCGCTGGAAAGTGCATTGATATCGGAGAACAATCTAGCCATATCCTGCTGCACCTGTTCCACGCCGGATTTGAATCCGGACGTATCCGCAGCGAACTGAACATTGACGCTTGTAGTTTCCGCCATAACTTTCTACCCTAAGGCTATGCTTGCCGATGATGAACGCAGTTTTATGAAATACTTCGCCGTATTGCCGCTGTTATTGCTTGCTGCGTGTGTCCCGCCGCCTTCTCCGCATGTAACGGCGGAAACGGATGAGTTCAGCCCTTATATCACTCTCAACGGCCCTTTCTCATCGGATACGGAATGGTCCGCGGGATTCTATAAATGGCAGTTAAAAAGCTTGATTACCCGTGCCACCCCACACCAGGTGACGCATTCGTTGTTGCTGGGCGTGCAATATACCGGGCATCTCGATCCCTTCACGCAGGCCTTCGACGATCACGCTATGGAGCTGCCCATCGTCATGCTGCATAAGGAAAAGGGCACCTGCCACTGGCGGGAATGCGGCATCGGCGAAGAAGCAGGCGTAATATTACAGGAATCCTATCTGCGGCAGCACGTTGCCTCCGGTTTCCGTGTCAAGGCCATCACCCGCGACGGCAACTGGTATATCTTGTCCGTCACGCCGGAAATGATCCATCTCCAGCTCGATGCGACAGACAAATACACTCATTGATTTTTTTCCATCGCCATAATGCGATCTACCAGATCGCCGGGTGTTCCCTCTTCTTTCGGCTTGATGCCAAGCCATGCGGCGATCAGGATCGGAACCGGAGGATGGCGCTGCCACTCTTCATGCAGCGCTTTGAGGCGCGGCATGGTAAGGGTACTTTCGACATAATCCCATGTCCATCCGGTCATATGGCAAGTATGGGCGATGATACGGTCCCAGTCGATGTTTCCTTCAGGGGGCTTCCCGCCCCCGCCACTTCCCCCATGGCATCTTCCTTCTGAAACACTCCAGTCTGGCGGGCAATGATACTGAATGCCGTGATAAGCTCCGGCAACGTTACCGGCAACTCCAGAAATTTTTCGTGCGTGAGATGGGGATGCAAGGCGGAGAGCGCCACGAAGGCAATCTCGAGCAGCGCATCGTAACATTTGCTATCGAGCTTTGCCAACGCAGCTGTCTTGTCATTCTGCCACTCGGCAAATACCGGGAGCAGCCCCAGAATAAGCGGATCAATGATTTTGTTTTGCTTGGCGGCAAGCATGGGAACCGGCCATGATGCGCCGCCGATCATGACCAGCATGACGCCGTGATTATCCATTTGAAACTCTCATAGTGAAAGGTTACTATAACCCGATGAAAAAAGAGTCGCCCCCAAAGGAAGCCCTGAGCGATTTTCTTGCCAGCCGTTGTGAGGTAAAAACGGCGGCGACCGATGCGCCTTCCGGCAAAAAACTGTATCTTTTTCCCACGCAAGACTGTGTCCTGTTCATGGCGGAAGCCTATATTCAGGGGATGCGCAACGCCATCGGCCAGACGGAAGAAGTCATGATCGAAGCCAAAAAGAGCGGTGACTTCAGCAAGGTTCTCATGGTGTATAACTGGTCGGCGCCGGATCCGGGAATGGACATGGTGCAGATTCCCGAGATCTTGGTGAAAGGACTGACGAAAGATCAGATGTCCGTGTTCCTGCGTAACCTGCAGCGTATCCAGAAGGATATTGACGAAGGCCGGGCATTAAAAACCGCACTGCTGAAACTGTTCGGCGATAAGGCCGTCATCAGCACCTGTTACGCGCTGGACGGGGAACGGCAATTTTTCATCACCGGCACCTTGTCACCGGCGGATCGGCGGGGCTATGCCGAACGCTATGCGGAACACGCTGCAACCAATATCCTGTTCGACCTGCCGAAGGCACTCAATGCCAGCCTGCAGGCCTGGCTGCCGGAATACGCCAAGGGGCGGCATTTCATGGAAGGGCGCAGCAATTTCCACAAGAAGCTGCGCTACGGCGCGGAGGCGCATACCGAGCTTCTCTTAAGCGATGAAGGAGCCAAGATACTCACCGAGCTTGCGAAAGAACATGCTGAAATCCGGACCGAGATCAAAAAACTCTTCCAGCAGGCCATGCTCGATCCGTTCGGCATGTCGCTCAAATATTACCTCGGCAAGCACGCGCTGATAAAACTGCCGGGAGGGGAGAGTTAAAACTCTTACATCAACGTTATCATAAATCACTTTTCAGAAATTCTACCATCCATAACATGCCTGCTTCAATCGCATTGCGTATGCCGTCTACGGAAGGTGATTCATCCTTCGGCCTTAACTCCCCGCCCGTGCCATCCGGCGAGCCCGCAGGCCAGCACGGATATTTTGAGTTAAGCGAGTTCTAACCTAAAATTTTTTGAGCCACGCGCTGGAAAGCAGAATTTCTGCTATTTAAATCTTCTTTCGATAAATTAAAATATTTCGCCCATACTCTACTTACTATCGGCACAATATCAGCTTCTGTAAGCGAATGACCATTCAGCGCAGTGATAAAAATACTTATATCATTTGCTTCGTAAGAATATTCATCACCAGGAGCCCCCAATGCAAGCAACCCTTCTATATCTTCTTCCTTCAAGATATTCTGTATATTTGATGAAGTTGTCATTTTCATGCTCCTATTATTTCCGCCACACTGTTATTATTTTCCCAGCGTTCCGTCCAGACGTTTCAATAACAACCGTTACTCCGTTTGTTCCATTGTATACGTTTTGAGGCGTACCATATTTCCCTTTTTGGGTAATAACATTGCCTGACTGACTTGCTGTATCCATAGCTTCTTGAATATCTGTATCAGCGATGCTTCGTGCAGAAGCCCTTATAGCCCCATGATCCGTAGTAGCCATTGCTGGATCGGCAGTATTTTGTCCAACATTATCCGCATCCACCTGACCATTTACCGCTTCTTCACTCACCTCCGTCTGCGAAATAATACTTCTAATGCCGCTGATAATTGCCCTCGCCTCACCACCACCACTCAGAAGAAGCGCTATCTGCTCCAACATATCGGACGAATCGACTCTATCATCCGGCCAGTTCTGCTGACTGGAGTCCTGTGCATTCCCAGATTCCGCACTCCCTTTGGGAGCGAACTCCCCGCCTATGCCACCAGGAATTCCAGCAGGCCAGCGCGGATGCTTGGCGTCGAAATCGGAGTTATTGCCACTCCCGTCATCTCCTTCACTATCGTCAAACGCGTCCTCTCCTTCTTCATCTTCGTGATCCGCTTCGTCGCTGTCATCGGAGGAATCATCCTTTGCCAGCAGCTTACGCAAAGCACGCGTGTATACGCCTCTGTCCAGCAGCGCTGCCGCCTTCGCGAGACATACGTGATCTACCTTCACATTATTGACTCCGCTCAACGCCAGCAGCATATGCACTTTCGCCAGTACCGGAACCGCATTGGAATGATGCGGCGTACAGTTATCCCAATCGGAGTCCTTCACCTCCGCCATCAGTTCCCCGGCACGTTTGATGTATTGCATCGCACGAGGCGAAGGCTGCTTGCCGTACGCAGCATACAGCAAAGCGGAAATCCGACGTTCATGGATCTCCAGAGAACCATCGCCTGCACGCTTGGCAAGCATAACGCCTGCCAGCCACAAGCCGGACGGCTCCATATACAACATGTGCTTATTACTCCGTCGTGCTCAGCGTAAATACGTTTCCGGACGCATCGGCCATTGCCTGGAAATCGAATTCCGGAATGGTGAATTTCTGGTTGGCAAAAGACAGCGCCAGCTTGCTCGACTTGCATGCATTCAGTTTGATCGTCACATCTTTAGCTACGCCAAAATTGCTGGTGGTGGTTTTGAAATACACTTCAAACACCGGCGAGGTTCCCATCAGCGGGTTGGCATAGACCAGCTTGTTTCCTGATGAAGCACTGTAACTGTAATATACATACACGGCGGCACCGGCATCACCGGAAGCGAATGTGTAGGTGCCGGTGGAGCTGTTAAAGGCATATTGCCCGGTGCCTGGGGATGAAGTTACCGGCGTAAGCTGGATACCGTTGCTCTGATAAAATACGCCGAAATCTTCCAGCGGCGTAAGCGACGCATTGGTAACACCATACGTATAAGGCGAGGAAGCAGGCACCGTTGCGGATTCTCCCGCGCTGTTCATTTCCAGCGCGGCAGTGGTTGTAGCCTGCCCCAGCATCAGGTTATTAAATAGCGTCATCTGCAGACGGGCAAATTTGGCCTTACCGCTGATTTTCAGCTCGCCGTCGCCCAGCGCCACGGCAACCTTATTCTGCCCGGTCAGCGACTCCAGTTTCTGATCAAAGTCGAGCGACACGCCCTGCAAGACCCCAAACAGAAACGGCGGTGTATTGGCGGTATCGGTGCGCTTGGCGATAAGCGTCCCGGTGCCGAAAGCATATGCGGTCATAGGAAATCTCCCTTGTTTATTATTTTTAGTTAATGAAATCTTAATGAAACATCAGCGTGGCACTAAAATCCGCACCGGAATCACTGCTATACCATCCCCATCCAGATCACCCGCATCCTTCATCACCTTGCCTTCAATCCAGCAATGCGATACCAGCCCGCCAAGTGTCTGCAGGCCGGTCAGGAAATTAGGTGCAAGCGCGCTGTCAATCGCATCAATCAGGGTATTGAGCGTCGTGGCCGGCACAGTGCTTTGATCCTTGCCCGCATCAATATAGATATAAATATCCACATTCAGAGTAACAGATTCCGGCACGGCTTCGCTGGCACGGGCATAGGTTTCACCGCGCTCACACAGAAATAAAGCGGGCTTGTCCGTAGCCGCAACGCTGCTCCATAACTGCAGCCGCCTGCTGGCCGTATTAAACGACGCCGAATTGCTTACCAGGGTAAACAATGCGCTAAGGATGGATTCGCGGTTCATAAAGACACGGAATTAGTTGTTAGTAGCGTGGGTACGCGGAGGAGTTTTATACGACGACCTCGCAGGGAAGATTTCGCGGAAGCGAAATCGGGGGCAACGTGCCCCTTATAAAAATTTTCCGGCTTCTTCCTGCATTCTATCCACAATATCATCCTGCATATCTTCCAATGACGAGCGCAGGTAGGAACGCTCCGGAATCACCGATCCGGGATGGTTGACGCTTCGGAAAAACGATTGTTTGCCGCCCATATTGAAGGCAAGCACCTTGCCATTGACGGCGTCAATGATATGCGCCTTGGTAACGCCGCCATATTCCTGGATTGCAGCATAGGGCACGTCACCGCCCACAAAAACGCTGGAATTTATCTGCGTGTCACTTTCTTCGGTTGTGCTTTCGATACTGTCTTTTAAAAGACCAGTCCTACTTTGCAGCACTACCCCACTTAACTTATCGCCCACTTTCTCCTGCAGTGCAATGGCGAGATCCTGTGACTTGGCCAAAAGCGCCGTTTTTAATGAATCCGGCAACGCCGCCAGCCATGCCAGCACGTCGTCAAGATTGGGAATGGTGATGTTCAGCATCTTTTCATACCATGATGACACGCCGGTAGGGCTGCAGCAGCGTACGGACGAAATCCGGGATGTCCTTCTGGCTGAACGCGATGGTCTCCTGCCCGCCTAGGCTTTTGGATACTTCCCCGATGCGGTTTTTGTAGCGATAGCGCACTGCCGCTATTTCCATGCAGGCATGCTCGATATCCGCAGGGATATAGCTGTAATTGATTTGCACGCTAGCGCCCGCATCGGCAACAGCAAAATAATAATAACCTTCACTCACCGTATACTGTCCCTGCGCCGGACTCCCGGTGACATTCACCAACGGCGCGCCATTGGCGTAACTCACCCCCTGATCCGCGCCGAAGCTGCCGTGCGGCGCATTCACCGCCACGCTATATGTACCGGAAGCAGGTACGGTCTGCGGCTCGTTTTTAATAACAAAACCGGTGGTATAAACGATGTTCACATTGCTCTGGCCGCGGCAGAACTCATAGCCACGGAGCGTTACCGCCTGCGGCCTGCCGGGCGGCAGCCCGTCCCATGCATCAAGCGTAAAACCGCTGGTGGCCATATCGGACGCGGCAGGCACAATAGTGCTGCCTACCATCACCAGCGCCACCGACTGCACCGGCCAGTGACGCAACAGTTGCGTGCACTGCCCCATGCCGTCATAAATATCGCTGAAGATGTACTGGAACAGCGTCGGGCGCTGCAGGTAATTGAGGATAAACCTGCTCACCTCATCCACAAGGCGGGTAAGCAGCAGGTCATCGTTGTTGGTCGTCACGCCCACCCAGTCGCGCACGCGCTCCAGGCTTGCCAGTCGATTTAAAGCGGTCATGGTAATAATATCGGGTTGGTTAAAATGAACGGTAACAAAAAGTTAACAACTCTTCCTTTGAAGGATTTCTCAAAGAAGCGTACTATCCTTATATGCAGGTACACGGGAAAAGGCTGCTTTCTCCCGCTTAATAATGTGGAGTATCCCTTCATAATACTGTAGATACCCCTCGCCGCTCATATGCTCGATGGCGTGGGCGTAGACGAGGCTATCGCCTTTGTCGGGGCTACGACCGATGCGGCCTTTAATGGCGTCTTTCGACTCCACCTGTATGCCGCGCACCGTAAGCTTCCAGCGGGGAGCAACCAGATCGGCAAGCAATTCGCGATCAGGAGGCAAGGCGATATTATCACCGCCTGCCGGATCTAGCGCCTCGCGCAGACTCCACCACCACTGCGCACGCCTGTTTATAAACTGCATTTGCCCGCTTTTATCACGCGCATTGCTGGCCTGCGCCGCATTCATCGCACGGGCCAGGCTGCCGATATGGCGGCGCACCGCGTCAAATGCGCTGGAGCCGACGCCGATTACGTCAATATTGACGCTGCATTTTGCTGTACCGAGCGCTGCAAGAATAAGCTGTGCGACTGCATCGCCGGTTCGCGTCATACTGCCGGGATAAACCTGTGGCGAGGCGAACCAGTTGCCGTAACGCGAGGTAAGCACCGTTCTGTCGCTGCCGCCGCGCGCCACATCCACGCCGATACAGGAAAGCGGGGCGTATTGGTCGCGCGCGTCGTAGCGTGCTATTGCTTTTTCCAGCCAGTCCGTGGGGATGAGTTGATAAGGATTATCTTCCCGTCCAGTGGCAAAGTCGCCATAGAGCAGCCGTGATCGCAGCGGCTCCGGCAGTGCCTGCAGCGTCGCCTTGTAGCCCGACTCCATGTAATAGGGATTATCTTCCACCCGCGCCGGGATGAAGGTCCGGCTCCGGGGCACAACCCGCTCCCCCTTGTGCAGAAAGGCTTTCCCATTTTCGACTTCCGTTTCCCTGCCGTCGAGCGTGGTAAACCAGCGCAGCTCGCAGGGCTTTGCCGGATGGGCATGGCTGCCATCGAGCCACGGCGCAAAAAAGCGGATGATCCATTCGCCGTCGCTGTCGGTCGGCGGGTTTCCGGTGGCAATGACACGGCAACGCTGTTTCGGATCGGCGCTTCGAAGCCAGCCGCATAAGGTGCGGAACTGCATCTCGCCGAAATGGGTCAGTTCGTCGAACGCCTTCAGATCATGCGGCCTGCCCTGATATTTACGCTCATCGCCCGCATGCTGCACTGCGCCGAATTCGATGCTGCGCCCATCCTCCAATGTCCAGATCATCGCCGTCTTATTGTACTTGCCTACATCGGCAAGCAACTCGGTGGTGCGGTCGATGATAGCGCGAAGCTGCGGGTATTCGCGCCGGAAGAGGATACTGCTTCTATGCCGCGTATGCGCCGCGCCAATCAGGAGATCGGTTTTTCCACCACCCGCCGCGCCGCCATAGAAAAGAATATCGGCTTCGCTTACGAGCGCATCGGTCTGCGGACCCGGAAGCGGTTTCCAAGAAAGCATAAGAGAAGATACAACGAAAGGAGCGAGGGACGCGGAGGAGTTCTATACGACGACCCCGCAGGGGAGGTTTCGCGGAGCGAAACCGGGGGCAGCGTGCCACCCATGAATTCTTTTCAGCGCCGCCTGCCGCACCGTCACAGGATCCATTCCAGCCAGCGCGCATACCAGAAGAAAATCCTTATTATTACGAAACAGCCAGCGTTGCGCTTCCGTGCTTTCTTCCTTCACTCCCAAATCATACAGCGCCTGGTAGATGACCGCGCACCATAAATGATGCTCGCCGCGGATGTGTATATTACATTCTGCTGCATTAGAGTTGGTATAGCTGTAATCAAGCGCGTCAAAGCCTTCGTCAACACTGATGTTGTCGTTGTGGGTAGGCATAAGTGTATTTTTTTAAGGAAGATGGAAGGTAATAAAAACCTGCGCTGAGTTGTATCAGGCAGGTTTGCTGTGAACGCATTTATTCACTCTATGGATTACTATAGAATTCCTTCACACATCTGTCAATGGGAAAAATCCCTCATTATGCATTTTTTGTTTCCATCACGATGTCCAAGCCGATATCCACGCTTTGCACCGAGTTGGTAAGCCGCCCCACGGAAATATAATCCACGCCGGTTTCGGCCACGGCGCGGACAGTATCGAGAGTGACATTGCCTGATGCCTCCAAGACAGCCCTGCCCTGATTCATTCTCACCGCTTCGCACATTTGCTCCAGCGTCATATTATCCAGCATGATGCGGATCGCACCGCAGGCCAGCGCTTCTTCCACCTGCGCAAGCGTATCGCACTCCACCTCCACCGGCAAATGATGGATATTGCCTGCATTGGCGCGCTCCAGCGCGACAGCAACCCCACCACATACGGCAATATGGTTGTCTTTTATCAATATGCCATCGTCAAGGCGCATACGGTGATTTTGCCCACCACCAGTACACACCGCGTACTTGTCCAGCTCACGCAGGCCCGGCATGGTCTTGCGCGTATCGAGAATGATCGCTTTTGTGCCCGCTACCGCCTGCACGTAACGTGAAGTCGTCGTCGCCACAGAAGACATGCGTTGCAATAGGTTCAACGCCACACGCTCAGTCGCAAGAATGGAGCGCGCATTGCCTATCACTTCAATCAGCCGGGTTCCCGCAGCAACGCGCTTGCCTTCGCTGATATGTATGGTCGTTTTTATGGTTGAATCCATATGCGCAAACACTTTGGGCACAATCCATGCACCGGCAACCACCATTGGCTCACGGTTGATAAAGGCAAGCTGCACAGACGCCGCCGATGGTATGAGCAACTGCGCAGTGATATCACCGCTGCCGATATCTTCGGCAAGGGCGGCTGCAATGATACGCTCGACTTCCTTGGTATTTGGTTCCATATTATCTTCATGGACTATATCACAAAAATCGTAAAGCACCATTTTGACGTCGTGATACTCGGCGCGGGCGGAGCAGGCCTGCGGGCAGCGCTCGCAGCCGTAAACACAGGCGCCAGCGTCGCGGTCATCTCCAAAGTGCCGCCGACCCGCAGCCATACCGTTGCCGCGCAGGGAGGGATTAACGCCGCGCTCGGCAACCGCAGCCAAGATGACTGGCGCTGGCATATGTACGATACCGTGCGCGGCTCGGACTGGCTTTCCGATCAGGATTCCGTCGCCACGATGTGCGCGAATGCCGCAGAAGCCATCCGCGAACTGGAGCATATGGGCGTGCCGTTTACCCGCGATGAAAACGGCCTGATTTACCAGCGCGCCTATGGCGGGCAATCTACCGAATACGGCAAAGGCGGCATTGCTTATCGCGCCTGCGCCGCCGCCGATCGCACCGGGCATGCGATATTACATACGCTTTACCAGCAGAGCCTGCGCCTGCAGGCGCAGTGCTTCATCGAGTTTATTGCGCTGGATCTGGTCTTTGATAATGAAGGCGCCTGCGCGGGGGCGCTCGCGCTAGAGCTTGAAACAGGCAGCCTGCATCTTTTCCGCTCGAAGCAGCTTATCATCGCCAGCGGGGGATTCGGCCAGATTTACGCGCAGACGACCGCCTCCACCATCTGCACCGGTGATGGCAACGCCATGATCCTGCGTGCCGGATTTCCACTACAGGATATGGAATTCATCCAGTTTCATCCGACCGGGCTTTACGGCGCGGGCGTGCTGATTACCGAGGGCGCGCGCGGCGAAGGCGGATTTCTCATTAACGGGCTGGGCGAGCGCTTCATGGAGCGTTATGCGCCTGCTTACAAGGATCTTGCATCACGCGATGTCATCAGCCGCGCCATTATGGAGGAAATCCGCGCCGGGCGTGGTTGCGGCAAACATAAAGATCACGTGGAGCTGAGCCTTTCCCATCTTGGGGCAGATATCATCAATGGCAAACTACCTTCGATACGTGACATCGCAAAAACATTTGCCGGTATTGACGTGTTCCATGCGCCTATCCCGGTGACGCCATCGGTGCACTACACCATGGGCGGCATCCCCGCTTCCACGAGCGGCCAGGTGTTAGGAAAAGAAGATCAACCTGTGCAAGGGTTGTACGTTATCGGCGAAGCCGCATGCAATTCCGTGCATGGCGCGAACCGCCTGGGCTGCAACTCGCTGCTGGATCTGATGGTCTTCGGCAAAATCGCCGGAGAACATGCCGCAGAGACCAAAGACAAGCCTCATGCAACACTTAATACAGCTACCCTTGATCAGGCACTGGCACGCTTTAACCAGTTACACCACAGCACAGGCGAATTCACTCCAGCTACATTACGCCGGGAAATGCAGGCGCGGATGCAAAATTACGCAGGAATTTTCCGCGAGCAGATTGCACTGCAGGAAGGCATGTCTCAACTGGATATTCTCTGGCAAAAGCTAAAAAACTCCCTACGGGTGCGGGATAAAAATCTCGCATGGAACAACGATCTCATTGAAGCACTGGAACTGGATAACCTGCTGCACCAAGCCATCGCCACGATGGCCTCAGCGCTCTACCGCACGGAAAGCCGTGGCGCGCATTATCGCTCCGATTACAAAAAGCGTGACGACGCCAACTGGCTCAAGCATACATTATTCACGATAAAACCGGACGGCACTTTTACGTTGTCCACCCGTCCGGTACGCAGCGCCGGAGGTGATGCACCGGATTTCAAACCGGAAATGCGAAACTATTAATAAACGTTTCGCGTTGTTCGTTATGCGCAACAAGAAACGAGCGATGTACAACGAGCACTAATCTAATCCACCTGGTCTTCATCTCCCGATTTAGGTACATCCGGCATTTGCGGCCCGAACTCGCCCACATCCAACGACTGAATCTTCAGCAATATATCGCTCACGACAGGCGCTGCTGCCGACGCGCCGCCGCCGCCGTGCTCGACAATCACAGTTGCCACATACTTGGGCGCATGTACCGGCGCGAATGCAGTAAACCAGGCATGATGCCGGTCTTCCCAGGGCAATTTGCTCTGATCCATACCGTGACGTATCAGTTTTCTTACCTGTGAGGTTCCGGTTTTGCCTGCCATGAGGAAACGCTCGTCCTTGATGCGGTGCGCATATGCCGTGCCCCCCTGCATATTCACCACGGCGTTCATGCCATCGCATACTGCCGCCAGATAATCGTCAGCAATGCCAAGCGGCTTCGGCGCTACTTCCTTTTCCGGCACGACCAGACGCGGGCTCACGGCCAATCCGCCATTGGCAATACGCGCGGTCATCACCGCAAGCTGCAGGGGGGTCGCGATCACATAGCCCTGCCCGATGCCGACGTTGATGGTATCCCCTCCCTGCCATGACTGCCCATAACGCGCCATCTTCCAATCTTCATCCGGCATGATACCGGCCTTTTCCGCGGGAAGCCCGATTCCGGTGGTCTTACCCAGCCCCAGCCGGTGCGCCATCGCCGCCATGGCGTCTATCCCGAGGCGATCCGCCATGGTATAGAAAAACACATCGCAGGACTTCATGATGGCATCATGCAGATTGACGGAGCCGTGCCCTTCCGGTCGCCAGCAGGTGAACCGGTGATTTCCGTACATAAAGCCGCCATTACAGTATACCCGGCTTTCCTGGTTGATCACTTTCGCTTCCAGCGCCGCCAACCCCATGGATAGCTTGAATGTCGAGCCCGGTGGGTATTGGCCGGAGATCGCCTTATTCATAAGCGGATTGCGGATATTGGCCTGCAATTCTCCCCAGTATTTCGACGTAATGCCCTTGCTGAAGCTGTTGGGATCGTAGCCAGGTACGGAAACCAACGCCAGCACATTGCCGTTGTTTACATCCATCACCACCGCCGCCGCACTTTCACCGGCAAGACGCGCCGCCGCATATTCCTGCAGCCTGCTGTCAATGGTCAGGTGGATGTCCTTACCGGGAACGCCTTCTTTTCTCCCCAGCTCCCGCACAGCCACGCCGTGTACATTGACCTCCATCTGCTTGACCCCGGCGGTGCCGCGCAACGAATCTTCGAGCATCTTCTCGATGCCGTTCTTGCCCACCTTGAAATCCGGAAGAAACTCCAGGTTTTCCTCATCTATATCACTTTCTTCGTCTTTCGCGACCGCACCCACATAGCCGATCAGGTGCGAGGCATTCTCACTAAAAGGGTAGTAACGCGTCTGCCCGATATCCAGGAATATACCGGGATAATTCAGCCGGAAGAATTCAAATTGAGCAAGCTCGTCAAATGACAGATGTTCCTTGATAAGCACGGGCGGCACATGGCGCGCTGTCTTCGCTTCCGCAAGCACCTGCGCTATGCGTTCTTCGCTGATATAAAGGAGCGCCGCCAGTTTTTTTAAGGATTCCCGACCGCTGCTCAGCGCTTCCGTGTCCAGGAACAGGCGGAAATTCTGTTTGTTCGCCGCCAGATCCACGCCGTTTCTATCCACCAGAAGCCCCCTGACCGGCGCGATAAGCTGTAATTTAACGCGATTCCCCTCGGACAGGTTCCTGTATTCTTCGGCATGGATAAACTGCAGGTAATACAGCCGCCCCACTACCACACTCATCGCCGCCACGTTCGCCGCACCAAATATGACAGCACGGCGCGTCAGCAGTTTTTTGGCATCCGTAATTTTGCTCATGGTGTTTTCCGGTAGGTGCAGGTGAGGAAAACATGCATCAGCGGATAGGCAAGACAGGAAGACAGCCATTGCAGCGCTGGTATATTTAAAGGCAGAATCCTGCCGTAATATATCCCTATCACTACCCATTGCAGCAGGATAACCGCACAGGCGGAGGCTGCAAACTTAAGCCACGCCACCGCAAAGGACGGCGCGCTCTGGATACGCATCCTGTCCGCCAGCATCCAGGCAAACACTATATTAATGAAAGAGGAAAATCCCAACGGCTGGCCGGTGAGCGTATCCTGCAGGAGGCCCAGTATAAACAGAAACCAGTATGGCAGTGCCCCGGCATAGAACATGCTCCAGTAATAGATATTGATAAGGGTAAACAAGGGCATGACCTGGCCAAACCCCGGAATACGACTCAATACAATGCTAAGCAATAGAAAAATCAGAGTAAATGTCGCCGGAAATGCCTTTCCCGATACCTGCCCGATCCTCTTGCGGAAAGACTGCATAAATACCCGTAACCCATCTTATTTCATTCGATTAGGCCACAAATGGCAGAGAATTCAACAAAAAAGAGGCTATTGACGTCCTTATAAAATTAAGGTAATGCTTCGCGCTCTTAATTTAGCCTTTTTCATTAGCGACACTACACATTATCAGGAAAGATTCGCCATGGCAGTACCTAAAGCAAAAACGACCCGTTCATGCCGCGGGATGCGCCGTTCGCATAATGCCCTTAAACTGGTTATCGTGACCGAAGATAAAACTTCCGGCGAGCTCAAGCGCCCGCATCACGTATCCCCGGACGGCAATTATAATGGCCGCAAAGTAACCCACGCAAAGGTTAACAAATAACCCGCTAACAGCGCCCAGGTAACACTCCAGTGACAAAAACAACTATTGCTCTGGATGCCATGGGAGGGGATAATGCCCCGGATGCAGTGGTTGAAGGGGCAAAAATTGCTTTACAGCACCATAACAACACCCATTTTCTTTTTTATGGAGACCGGGAAAAGTTGGAGCCATTGCTTCAGCAGCATCCCGAAGTAGAAAAGTCTTCCGAAATTATCCATACCAATGTGGCCATCGCCGCGCATGAAAAGCCATCCATTGCATTGCGCCGCGGTGGGCAGTCCAGTATGCGCCTCGCAGTGGATGCGGTCAAAGAAGGCAAGGCCGATTGTATCGTTTCGGCAGGCAATACCGGTGCACTGATGGCGATCGCAAAGATTGTGTTCCGGACACTGCCGGGCATTTCCAGGCCGGCCATTGCAGCATTAACGCCTACGATGAAAGGCGATTGCGTCATGCTGGATCTGGGCGCCAATATCGAATGCAATGCCAATGAACTGGTGCAGTTTGCCGTGATGGGAAACTCCTTCGCCCGCATTGTCCTCTCGCGGCAGCGCCCCCGAATCGGCCTGCTGAATGTCGGCTCCGAGGAAATGAAGGGGCATGATGAAATCAAAGAAGCCCATAGCATTTTGCGCAACAATGAACTGGGACTGGATTTCCATGGATTTGTCGAGGGCAACGATATCTGCGAAGGAACCGTGGATGTCGTGGTGACGGACGGTTTCACCGGCAATGTCGCCTTAAAAACCATGGAAGGCACTGGCCGCATGGTAAGCCATTATGTCACCAATACCTTCAAAAGCTCACTCAGGGCAAAGCTCGGGTATCTGCTGGCAAAACCCGCGATCGGTGGCTTGCGAAAATCCCTCGATCCCCGCAGCCGAAACGGCGCAATGTTCGTGGGACTGGGGGGTATTGCCGTAAAGAGCCATGGCTCCGCTGACGGTTATGGA
>JABDGA010000031.1 GCA_013286285.1 Alphaproteobacteria bacterium
GTGGCGAGTACGCTTCCGACCTGCTGCACCTGGTGCTTAAATTGCACCAAGTCATGCCCCTGCAGGGTCTGGCCGGTGCGGAATTTCACGCCTGAAGGATTTACCTGCCTGCCGCCGATCAAGATTTCATAATGCAGATGTGGTCCGGTGGACTGCCCGGTGCTGCCGACATAGGCGATAACTTGTCCCTGCCTGACGTGCGCACCGTTATGTATGCCATGCGCGATCCGGCTGGCATGCGCATAGGCGGTTTCATAACTGTTATTATGCCGTATTCGCACGTAATTGCCATAACCGGCTTTGCGTCCGGCGATGTCGATGACGCCGTCTCCAGCAGCGTAGATAGGGGTTCCGGTTGGCGCGCCGAAATCGATGCCTTTATGCATCCGCGAATAGCCGAGCAACGGATGCATCCGCATGCCGAATCCGGAAGTAATGCGTGCCCCGTTGATCGGGGTGCGCAGCAACGCTTTCTTCACCGATTCGCCTTTGCCGTTATAAAATCCGGAGAAGCCATCCGCCTGTGCGTAGCGGTATATCGTCAATTGTTCTCCGCTGAGCGTAAGCGAAGCATACAGCACATTGCCGTATCCGGCGGTGATGTTCTTGTCGGTATGCATGCGTTCATACACGACATCCAGCTTGTCTCCTTCCTGGATATCGCGCTGGAAGTCGACATCGTAGCTCAGTGCCTGGATAATTTCCTCAATCATTTGCGGCGGAATGCCGGAGTCCACGGCGGTCTGGTACAGGCTGCTATGAATGGTGCCCCCTGCGCGTTCCACCCCTCTAGTGACGGGGGCCTTGATTTCTTTTGTAGTGAATGAGTTGCCTGCGGCGGCGCGCTCAAGCGCAATGGTTTTTAGCGGCGATACGGCAATGGAAAGCCCGGTAAGGCTTGGCTTGCTGCCATCTATGCTGTTTTTAGCCATATGCAGTTGCAGGGATTGTCCGACGTTCAGGCTTTTCGGATTATATAATTTCCGCATGCTTTTAATAATCGTATTGGCTTCGCTATATTCTATGCCCTTGTGAATCAATACGGACATCAGCGTATCACCACGATGCACCGGAATATTGATATTCACCGGCAGTGGTGCCGTATGTGCCTGGGATGGAACAGGCGGTGCGGCAGGCACTGTTGCTTGTGTGGCAGGAGAAGCAGGGGAGGAAAGCGTGGAAGCAGAAAGCGCCGGGACTGGAGCTGCCGGTAGAGATGCGGCGGTCGGCGTGGCGGTCGAAATTTTTGCAGGCTCTGATTGTGCATACGCTGGTGGATCGACAGGACGCTTGCTGTATTCCCGATTACCGTGCAGCAGGGTGAATGCGTAAAACGCCGCTGCCCATCCGAAAAATGTTCCGAGAATAAACCAGGCGATCCGAACGCGCTTGAGTCTTTTGGCAGGCACGCTACGCACCAACAGTGCGGTGGGATGGAGAACAGGTTCCTTATGCAGGTATAGCATGCATTCTGCCCGAATTTACGAATCAGCACCGGCTTTTAGAAATATGAAAACCACAAATAGTGTTCTGGCAGAATTTTTATCCCATATATTGGGCTTTTATTTTTATACACCTTATTCATATTTAGTGCGTTGCTGCAACCAAAAAATGCTTATTTATGCGTAAAAACCCAGCATTAAGAGCCTATCAAAAACACCTTTCTTTATAATTTTATATCCCATAAGGATGCGTACAGATTCATCATAGCCTATAACGATTAATAATTCGTAAAAAGCAGGGCCAGAATAAGGCTTGGGTAAGAAAGAGAAAAAATTAGAATGAGTGTGATAATTTTCACGGATTTCGCATGCTCCGGAATTCTGCTGCATCGAGGGCATAGATTGTTTACACTGCGCCGATTAATGCTAAAAATTGGCTAAAATCTATGGCAAAAAAACTCTATCTGATCGACGGCTCCGGGTTTATCTTCCGCGCCTATCATTCGCTTCCCCCCTTGCTGCGTTCCGACGGCACCCCCACCGGAGCAGTTTACGGGTTTGTGAATATGATACTGAAGCTCGCGGCAGGGGCGCAGTGCGACTATATGGCGGTTATTTTCGATGCGGGCAGGCAGACCTTCCGCAACCGCATTTATCCTGAATACAAAGCGCATCGCCCGCCTGCGCCGGAAGATTTGATTCCGCAGTTCCCTTTGGTGCGTGAGGCGACGGAAGCTCTGAATCTACCCGGCATTGAGCTGGCGGATTTCGAGGCGGATGACATTATCGCGACCTATACCCGTATGGCGCGTGAGCAAGGCGTGGAAGTAGTGATTGTCTCTTCCGACAAAGATCTGATGCAGCTTATCTGCGATAGCGTTTCCCTCTATGACGGCATGAAGCAGAAGACTATCGGCATGGTGGAAGTCATGGAAAAATTCGGGGTGCCGCCAGAAAAAGTGCATGATGTGCTGGCGCTCATCGGAGATACGTCGGATAATGTTCCGGGCGTTCCCGGCATCGGGCCGAAAACGGCTGCTGAACTCATCACTACCTATGGGGATTTTGAAGGAGTGCTGGCGCGCACGAGGGAAATAAAACAGCCCAAACGCCGTGAGGCGATAGAGCAGAATATCGATAAAGCGCGGCTCTCCTACCAGCTTATTGCCCTGCGTTCCGATGTAGCCCTGCCACTGTCGCTCGCAGATCTGGCGTTGCGTCCACCGGATCATGAAAAGCTATTGGCGTTCCTGCGCACGATGGAATTTAAATCGCTCACGGCAAAACTGGAAGAAAAGCATGGGATTAAAGCGCCGCCGAAAGCAGAAAATCCTGCGGCGGTAAAAGCGGATTATGAGCTGGTGCATGACGTGGAAGGCCTTCAGCGCTGGATTGCGCTGGCGCAAGCCAAAGGATTCGTCGCTTTTGACACGGAGACCACGTCACTCGATGCCATGCGGGCCGAGTTGGTGGGGTTCTCGCTGTCGGTGGAGCCGGGCAAGGCCTGTTATGTTCCGTTGGGACATATCAGCGGTGCGCCGCAGACTGCACAGGGCAGCCTGTTTGATGCGGCACCAGCGGTGCATCGGCTGGAAGGGCAGATTGAGGTGGAGGTGGCTCTCAAACGGATTGCGCCGTTGCTGGCCGATAAGACGGTGCTCAAAATCGGGCATAACATTAAATACGACATGCTGGTGCTGAAAAAATATGGCGTGGACATTTTTTCGGTAGAAGACACCATGCTGCTTTCCTCCGTGCTGTTTGCCGGGCTGCATAATCATAATATGGACGAGTTGTCGCAAAAATATCTCGGGATTAAGCCGATTGCGTATGATGAAGTTACAGGCACCGGGAAAGCGCGCATCAGTTTTGCGCAAGTGGCGCTGGATAAAGCCTGCGCCTATGCCGCTGAGGATGCGGATATAACACTGCGCCTGTGGCGTACATTTAAGCCTTTGGCAATCGCAGGAAAAATGCTCACGCTCTATGAAACGATCGAAAGGCCGCTGATTCCGGTGATCGTGGCGATGGAAGCACGCGGTATCACGATTGACCGTACGCGGCTTGCCGCACTTTCGCAAGATTTCGCGCAGCGTATCCATGCGCTGGAGGGAGAAATCCACCGCTGCGCCGGTCATCAGTTTAATATTGGATCACCCAAACAGCTGGGGGAAGTCCTGTTTGAGAAAATGGGAATAGAGGGGGGCAAGAAAGGAAAAACTGGCAGCTATGCCACCGGCGCGGAGGTGCTGGAGGAACTAGCCGGGAACGGTAACGAATTGGCAAAGCTGGTGCTGGACTGGCGGCAATTGTCCAAGCTCAGGAATACCTATACGGAAGCGCTTGCCGAGGAAATCAACCCTACAACCGGTCGGGTGCACACCAGCTATGCCATGGCCGCGACCAGCACTGGCAGGCTGTCATCCAGCGATCCTAACCTGCAGAACATTCCCATTCGTACCGAAGAAGGACGTAAAATCCGCCATGCTTTCGTGGCAGAGCCGGGATATACGCTTATCTCCGCCGACTATTCGCAGATCGAGCTGCGCCTGCTTGCTCATATCGCGGATATTGGCGTTTTAAAGACAGCATTTAAGAACGGGGACGATATTCACGCCATCACCGCCAGCCAGATGTTTGGCGTTGCGGCTTCCGGGGTGAGCAGCGATTTGCGCCGCAAGGCGAAGACCATTAATTTCGGCATCATCTATGGCATCAGCGCGCATGGGCTTGCTACACGGCTTGGTATCTCCCGCGGTGAAGCGGCGGCGTATATCGAAAGCTATTTCAGACAATATCCGGGTATCAAGGATTACATGGAGCAGACCAAGGCGTTCGCGCGTCAGAATGGCTATGTCACGACTCTGTTCGGGCGCAAGTGCCATCTGCCGGGGATTAACGATAAGAACCCTTCAATGCGCAGCTTTTCCGAGCGTGCAGCGATAAATGCACCGCTTCAGGGAACGGCGGCGGATATCATCAAGCGTGCCATGATTACGGTGGGGTGTGCGTTACATGATACAAACACGCGCATGTTATTGCAGGTTCATGACGAATTGGTTATCGAAGCGCAGGAGGGGCAAGCGGAATATATTGCAAAGCAGGTAAGCCATGCGATGGAAAATGCCGCCCACGTAAGCGTCCCGCTGACCGTGTCCGCTCATATCGGCAAGAACTGGGGAGAGGCGCATTAGGAGATAATGTGTTCTATCCCTATTCGTCACCACTCGAAGTGCAGGATATAAAAATGCGCTGCACGACTAAACATACAGCGCATCCCTAAAAAATTAAAATCCTATCTATTAAGCCGCGAGCGATTTGCCCAGACGTTCAGTGGATTCGAGAATGTGCTCATTCACCGGTTCGGATGCCTCGCTGGCGAATTGGAACAGCATATCGGCAAAGCGTGAGGATTGAGCGAAGAAATTATCTATATTGCATCCGATCCATTTATTGTTGATCTCTAACGCATCGTTGATATTGCGGCAGGTGAACGCCTCATTGCATATATCCAGATTGTCGGAAAAATTATTATTGGCGTATTTTAACAGATCAGCATGGGTTGTCCTGGCAATGTCGGTCACGATATTATGGACTTCCACCGCCACGTCGATATTCTCACGGCTTATGGTGATGAAATCATTCAGCGTGCGTGTGAACGCATCGAGCACACGGGATACCGCCTCTGTTCCCTCACGGCCAATGGCATAGGCTTTCTCATGCGCTTTCTGCGCTTCTTCGGCGCTGTTTGAAAGAAATTCCCGTACCGTATCCGCTCCTATATTAACGACATTTTTCGCGAATTGTGGGAGGTTTCCAATGTGCTGAATGCTGCTTTGGTGGCTTTCTCAACGGTTTTAGACGCTACGGCGGCGGTCGATTGCGCGGATTTCATCACCACTTTCGGCGCTGGCGCAGGCTTTTTTGTGACTTGTGACATGGTATTCTATCCTTTATTGAAGGGTTGTACTGCTGGTACGACAAGTGATTTGTGGCGGTTTCACCGCAATCATATGTAGAACTTCCCGAGGAGAGTGTCAATATACTGCCGGTGTTTCAATAGTCTACTCTTGAAACACCGGCAGTATATGCTTTATGCAGGCAACTATCACTTCAAAAGCGTACAGGCAGTATACAAAACACCATTATGCGTATCCTATGAAAAAAATGTTTAAGCGCGTATATAAGACACACGGTTTCAGAAAGGTTGTCTGTTGGCTGATCGCCAATTACATACGGCTGGTGCATTATACCAGCCGTAAGACATTTGCCATAGAAGAGGCGGCCATGCCTTATATGAAAGGGGAACTGCCCTCCCTGTATGCCTTCTGGCATGGACGCCTGCTGTTGATGCCCATGCTGTGTCCGCCGAAGCGCCAGATGCATGTGCTGATTTCCACCCATAATGATGGGGAGATCATTTCCCTGGCCATGCATAATTTCGGTTTTAAGACCATCCGCGGCTCCTCCACCCGCGGTG
This sequence comes from Alphaproteobacteria bacterium, assembly GCA_013286285.1. GTDB lineage: Bacteria > Pseudomonadota > Alphaproteobacteria > Rickettsiales > JABCZZ01 > JABCZZ01. The sequence goes on from JABDGA010000031.1 coordinate 5,923, forward strand.
GCGGCGGTGCTGCGGTCAGAGTTGTCAAGGCGTTGCAGGAGGGGGATAATGTGTCCATCACACCGGACGGGCCGCGCGGGCCGGCGATGAAGCTGCAGCCGGGAATAGCCAGCATTGCGGAAATGGTGAAGATGCCGGTAGTGTGCGTTACCTTTTCTGCCTCAAGGCATAAACGTATGCACAGCTGGGATCGGTTCATGGTCGCCCTGCCGTTTGGCAGGATTTATTATAATATTGCGCTGGCGCCTGCAAACGCCACCCGGGAAGTATTGGAAAATACGATGGTACGAATTACGGAAGAGGCGGATCGGCAATATGCCATCGTTTAATTTTACTATTCATCATAAGGAAAAACAGGCCCGTACTGGGATTATCACCACTGCGCATGGGGAAATCCGCACGCCTGCGTTTATGCCGGTAGGGACTGCCGCGACGGTGAAGGGGATGTTGCCGGAATCGGTGCGCGCTACGGGCGCGGATATTCTGCTTGGCAACACCTATCATTTGATGCTGCGGCCATCGGCAGAAACGGTGGCAAAACTCGGCGGGTTGCACCGGTTCATGAATTGGGAAAGACCGATTCTCACCGATTCCGGCGGGTTCCAGGTGATGTCGCTCTCCAAGCTGCGCAAGATTACGGAAGATGGCGTCACGTTCCAATCGCATATCGACGGCGTTACCCATCACCTTACGCCGGAGCGAGCCATGAAGATCCAACGCTTGCTAGATAGCGATATCACCATGGCGCTGGATGAGTGCACGCCCTACCCGGCAAGCGAGGAGGACGCCGCAGCCTCCATGCGGCTTTCCATGCGTTGGGCGGAGCGTTCAAAAGCGGCGTTTACCACACGCAGCGGTTACGGCCTGTTCGGGATTGTGCAGGGCAGTGTTTACCCGAACCTGCGCAAGGAGTCGGCAGAGGTCTTGAAGAAAATCGGCTTTGACGGCTATGCCGTTGGCGGGCTTGCGGTGGGCGAGGGGCAGGATCTTATGTTCCGTGTGCTTGACGATACGGTGCTCCATCTGCCGGAGACACACCCACGCTATCTGATGGGAGTCGGCACGCCTTCCGATATTGTCGGGGCGGTGTTGCGCGGCGTGGATATGTTCGATTGTGTTATTCCGACGCGTTCAGGGCGCTTTGGCCGTGCTTATGTGGAGGGAGGCGAGCTTAACATCAAAAACGCCTGCCATGCCGAGGATAATAATCCAGTAGATGCAACTTGCACCTGCCCGGCCTGCACGCATTACAGCCGCGGCTATATCCATCATCTATTTAAGGCGCATGAAATGCTCGGCCCTATATTGCTGACCTGGCATAATTTGCATTATTACCAGAATCTCATGGCGCGGATTCGCGCGGCGATAACGGCAGGGAATTTTACGGAGTTTGCGAAAACGTTTCTGGGTGTACAAAACAGAGAAAAGTAACTATCAGCCCTTGCGATATTCGCCGTCTTTAATCCATGAACGGTAATTTTCCGGCTTGCCGAAATAATAACCTTGCATCAGGTTGACGCCCATTTCCATCAGGAGCTTTGCCGTATCGCCTTTTTCAATATATTCGGCAACGGAGAGCAGGCCGAACCCATGGGTGAAATCCAGCAGGGTTTTTACAAAGAAACGATTGTCCGGGTTTTCAGTGATGTCTTTGATAAATACGCCATCGATTTTCACCATATCCACATCCAGCGCCTTGAGTTGCCGGAATGACGTATAGCCGGAACCGAAATCATCAAGCGCCACCTTGCAGCCTTGCGCCTGGAGCGATGCCACGAAATAGGCCGTGGTGCGCAAATCATGCTGCGCGGCGGTCTCGGTGATCTCCACGATCATGCGCCTTGCCACGCTGGGATGCTCGCGCAATACCCCAGTCGCATATTTCAGCCATTGCGGATTATTGGTCGTCATGTTGGATACGTTAAACGCAAGGCTCACTGCCGGTGACATGGAAAGCTCTTTCACCACCATGTCAAACACCAGTTGATCAATGATATCAATTAACCCCATGCGCTCTGCTACCGGGATAAGCGAACCGGCGGAACTGATTTTTCCGTCCTTGCTGATAATGCGCAGCAGCGCCTCGTAGTGGGAGATATCGCCTTTTACCGAATCTATCACCGGCTGGTAGGCAAGCCGCAGGCGGTTGTCGGAAATCGCACGGCGCAGGTAATTTGCAAGCCCCATCTGCTGGCGGCTGCGCATGCTGTCTTCCAGCGTATCTTCATAATTGCAGTAGGTGTTCCCGTAGGCGTTACGCAGGGCGATATAGGCTTTGTCCAGTGCGTCTGTCGCGTTTTCCGCGCCTTTGGGGAAATCCACGCTGCCGATGGAGCAAGTGACATGCAGCGCGCCGACGGTGGACATGACACCGTAATCCTGGACCAGATGGATAATATTACGTGCGCAGACGTCAATCCCGGTCTTGTCGCAGCCGTTCAGGATGATGCCTATCTGATCGCGGTTAATACGCTCAACGATATTATCCGTCCCGGTCTGCGTATGAATCGCCTGACACAGGTGAAACATCACCTTCTCCGCATCCATATGCCCGTATGTGCCGATTATCATAGCAAGATTGTTGATGGATATAATCATCAACGCGCCGCTCTTTCTGTGCTGAGCGCACTCCAGAATGGACTGGTTCAGCCGTTCAACGAAATGCAGCGGATAATCATACGCCATGCTATCGCCGTGATAATGTTGCGCAACATCCATTATCGGACTGCGTGTTGTTTCGTGTCTTTCGGAGAATCCTGGCCCGCCATGTTGCAGCGGTTCTTCTGTCTTAGCTTCCTGTGCGGGCAGAAAAAGATTACGGTAGGGTTCATATTGCCCACTCCCCAGATTCTGATTTTTGCCCAGAAACATACCGAATACACTACTTACAGAGTTACTTTCACTCTTTAAATATAGCCTAAAATGGTAAATAAAGATTAAAGAAAAGAAAGATTTATAAAATATTTAGGAATAGTTTTAACTATCCAGCCATCTCAGCATGTTATCATGCTGAGTATGCATGATATAGGGAAAAACGCTGTACCAGCCTGGGATTTATATGCCAAGCCGTGGCGACCAGGCCGGATCAGAAGCATCGAGCGGGGTAGGAACTTCACGCAAATTATGTCCTGTTAAATCAATGGAATATAGCCTGTCCCGTCCGGAGCGGCTGGCGCGGTAGAACATCAGCACGCGGCCATTGGGCGACCAGGTGGGGCCTTCTTCGAGATAGCTCCGGTCCAGGATTCTTTCGCCGCTGCCATCGGGCTGCATGACGCCGATGGAAAACTCACCGCCCGACATTTTAGTAAAAGCAACAAGATCGCCACGGGGTGACCATACGGGAGTTCCGTATTTACCTTGGCCGAAACTGATACGGGTTACACTGCCGCCATTGGCATCCATCACGTAAATCTGCTGCGAGCCGCCGCGATCCGAATTAAACACAATCTTGCGTCCGTCTGGCGAAAAGGACGGCGAGGTGTTGATGATGCCGGACGTGTTGGTCAGCTGCTGTAAACGGTGACTGCGCAAATCCATCGTATAGATCTGGGTGCTGCCGCCATGCGCAATGGACATGACCACATGATTTCCATCGTTGGAAAAACGCGGCGCAAACGACATGCCTTCAAAATGTCCCAGTGATTCTTCCTGTCCGGTTTGGAGATCGCGCAGATAGACACGCGGCTGCCTGCCGGCGTAAGACATATAGAGAATTTCCTGTGAATTAGGCGAGAAACGCGGCGTCAGCACCAACTGGCTGCCGTCGGTCAGGAATTTATGGTTTTCACTGTCCTGATCCATAATCGCCAAACGCTTTACCCGGTGCTTCTGTGGGCCGCTTTCGGCAACGTACACAATACGCGAATCAAAATATCCTTCTTCGCCGGTGATGCGCTTGTAGATTTCATCCGCCATCAGATGCGCGACGCGCCGCCAGTTCGTCTCCGCGCTGTTGAATTCCTTGCCGGTAAGCTGCGTTTCACCGAACACATCCCACAGGCGGAACCCTACACGTACCTTGCCACCTTCGCCACCGCTGATCGTGCCTGTCACCAGCGCCTGCGCGTTAATCTGACGCCAGTCAGGAAAACGCGGTATGGCATTGCCGGAGATGATATTTTCAATGAAGGCGCTTTTATCAATGGGACGAAAGAGTCCGGAGCGCTCGAGATCCGCTGCAATGACGCCTGAAATATCGCGTCCGACCTGGCCGGTGCCGGGATCAGAGGATGCCAGATCATTAATAGCGATGGGAATAGGCTCGATAGTGCCGCGGTTAATGTCAATATGCAGTGTAGCGTTTGCCGGTGCAGATAGGAAGCATACTCCTGCTACCATCGAAAACAGCCCGCTAAGTATTTTTTTCATATGCAGATCCCTGATGCTATAAATTTTATGCTGACAATTTTAATATAAAGGTGCGACAGGTCAAGAAGCTTTATTTATGGGGGGGGGCACGCTGCCCCCGATTTTACGCCGTAAATCTTCCCTGCGAGCCTACCCATCCTCGTAACTCACGATTGCTATTGGCCAGGTGCAGTCCGCGTTTTATACAACGACACCGCAATGCCGCCCGCCAGCAGGACAACTATTACTGCAAGCGAATATAAAGAGGATATAAGTATTATTTTATTTAGGAATATCTTCCCGCCGATAAAAATCAGCACGCAGGCCAAGGAATATTTCAGGTACTCGAAGCGGTGTATAACGGTGGCCAGTCCAAAATAGAGCGCCCGCAATCCTAAAATGGCGAATATGTTGCTAGTATAGACAATAAACGGATCGGTGGTGACCGCAAGCACGGCAGGTACGCTGTCAACAGCGAAAACGATGTCTGTCAACTCTATAAATGCCAGCGCCAGGAAAAGTGGGGTGGCGGATTTCCCGATAAAAAATCGGTTGCCATGCAATGTATCGGTAACCGGAATGATCCGCTTTATCCAGGGCAGAACTCGGCTACCCATAATATCAGATTTTTCTTCTTTCTTTCCAGGCAGCAGCATTCGTCCGCCGGTCAGGATCAGGAAGCCGCCAAATAGATATAATACCGGGTGAAACCAGGAAATCAGCGCAAGTCCTGACCAGATCAGGAGGCCACGCAAGCATACCGCACCGAAGATACCCCAGAACAACACCCGGCGCTGCAAATGGATGGGGATATGAAAATGCGTAAATACCAGCCCCATGACGAATATATTGTCGAGCGACAGGTTTTTCTCGATGAAATAGCTGGTGAAAAAATCGCTGCCGCTGCGCACGTCGTCAAAATACATCACCGCGCCGCCGAAGCCTACGGCAATGAGAAAGTAGCCAAGGCTCAGGCCAAGGCTGCGCTTCAGCGTCATCTCACTTTCCCGCCGCTGCAGAATTCCGAGATCGGCGATGATCAGCAGCAGGATAAGCGCAAAAAATCCAATCCAAAATAAAGCAGGTGTATTCATGAAGTGTAATCGTAATGAAGCAGAAAAACTACGACATTCCTTTCGTGTACGCAGGGGGCATTTATAAAATCAGTTGATAGGAAGCATAATTAGATATATGGTATAGGGACAGTGCGCAACTTGCAAAAACGAATGTTTATTATTGTCCGTTTGACGGCAAGGATTTTTTAGCATAGGAATTTAAAAATCATTGAAATGGCGATATATCTAAGGTAACGGCTGTTGTGCTGCTTGCAGGCAAATCCTGCGATGAGATTTGGAGAAGTGACAATGGATAAAAAAGAGTCCGGTTCGGGATCGGATCACGAAGAGGCAGATTCTGAAAAAATAGATATCAGTCTTCTTACGCAGGCTGCGGTCGGTTATGTCAGGGATCATACGGCCAGCAAGAAAATGGCGGAGCGGTTCGTGGCGGAGGTGCGGGTGCATCTTGGACAGATACTGGCCCATATGGGGGAATCGGGCGATGTGCATTCACCGCTTGGCAATAAGGCTACGCCGGAAGCAATTGCCTTGATGGAATATATTACTGAGAAAAAAGAGAAGCTGGAGAGTGAAAAGGGGTATACCTCGGCGCAATCGTCGGCCATTGTCCTGAAAGATGAATTGGTTCCGCTGCAGGTGGTTGCCGGTATGGCAAATGATTCGGAGCTGATTGCCTCTATCCGCAAAGTGAACTCGCATGTCATCAGCGAACTGGGCAACATGGATGAGCGCAAAGAAGATCCCAGGCTTCTTCTGAAGCGCAAGAAAAGAGGCAGGATGCCGGGGAGCGGTAAGAAGCAGGCCAAGCAGTCGGAGAATAAGCAACCGGATAAAAAGCCGGAAAATTAACCTGCATGGTTCCCAGAATATTTTAAAATCCCAGAGAGGCGATGTTGGAAACACAAAGTAATATAAGTGCTATGACGTTTGAAGTGGCGTTGCGTGAGCTTGAAGCGATTGTACGTAAGCTGGAATCGGGGCAGGGAGATCTGGAAAATGCTATCGCTGATTATGAACGCGGCACCCAGCTTAAGGAGCATTGCCAGAAAAAGTTGACCGATGCAAAAATGAAAGTGGAAAAAATCGTAAATGCTGCGGACGGCAAGCTTGCTACTGTGCCATTTGATGAAGAAAAATAGATGTAGGGGTGAGGGATTGTCTCGCGCCTCATTCATTAGCGTCTCACTAACAAACAGTGTCTAAGGAATACGAATGCAAGAATTACAGCGTACGTTACAGGAAGTATCCGAAAGCCTGCAGCAAAAAATGGATTATCTTCTGCCATCTGACGGTGGAGAAGTGTATGACACTACCGTCATTGCATTTAAACCGCATAATGATAATACGCCCAGCGACTCTTCGCCCATTGGCGGCGAGGACACGCTTATCCAGGCTATGCGCTATTCCGCGCTTTCCGGTGGCAAAAGGCTGCGCCCGTTCCTGACGGTGGCGTGTGCCAAGTTGTTTGGCGTTGGGCGTGAGACTTCCCTTTTCACTGCTGCTGCAATTGAATTTATCCATACCTATTCCCTGATCCATGACGATCTGCCCGCGATGGATAATGATGCCATGCGCCGCGGCAAACCAAGCTGTCATATTGTATTCGGCGAGGCCGCGGCGATGCTTGCCGGCGATGCTTTGCTCACGTTCGCCTTTCAGGTACTGGCTGACGAGCGCGTCCATGCCGACCCGGCGGTGCGCTGTGAGCTTATTAAAACCTTGGCCGTTGCTTCCGGCTATCGTGGTATGGCGGGCGGCCAGATGATGGATCTGGAGTCGGAAAACAAGAAACTCAGCATTGATGAGATCATTCGCCTGCAACGCCTGAAAACCGGGGAACTGTTCGCCATGTCATGCGAAGCCGGGGCGATTCTTGGCAAAGCCCCCAGGTCCTTGCGCAATGCATTGCGCGGCTATGCCCATGATTTGGGGCTCGCTTTCCAGATTACGGATGATCTGCTGGATGCGGAAGGGACACGTTCCGAGGTCGGCAAGGAAGTCAAAAAAGATAAGCAGGCCGGTAAGGCAACGCTGATTTCCGTGCTGGGCATTGAGCGCGCGCGTGAACAGGCGAGAATCCTCGCCAACCAGGCGATAGGGCATCTGGAGGTATTTGACAAGAAGGCCGATGAATTGCGGGCGCTTGCGGAGTTTGTGATTAGCAGGAGAAGCTGAGGCATTGGCGTCAGCGGTTTAGTCGTACTCAAGTGGACACGCTCTAATGGCTTCCAGTGCATTTCTGGATAGAATAATAGATATTCCGGCCATTGTGCCCAAAGACGGCTTTGAGCATTGGTATGATACCCTCCTTAGCCATGCGGCGGGTGCGGAAAATCCGGAACAATTCCAAACAATAATAGCACACCCGAAAGTAAAAGGATTGCTGGGCGTGATTTTTTCCGCTTCGCCTTTCTTGAGCAAGATTATCACTACTCAGCCCATTTTTTTTACCCATATATGCTGGTCAGGTCCTGAGGAGTGTTTTGCGGAATTAATACATACGCTGACGGCATATAGGGACACTGCATCGGCGGCAGATCTGATGAAGGCCATGCGGATTGCCAAGGGCAAGGCCTCTTTGCTGATTGCATTAGCGGATATCACCGGAATCTGGCTGCTGGAGAAAGTCACAGGTTCGATGTCGGAATTTGCAGAAGTCTGCACCGAACTTGTGCTGGGGTTTTTACTAAGGCAAGCGGCGGAAAAAAAAGACATAGTGCTGAAGCACCCGGCCAATCCCCAGCAGGAATCCGGGATTTTTGTGCTGGCGATGGGAAAACTCGGCGCCCATGAACTCAATTATTCCAGCGATATCGATCTCGTGGTATTTTTTGATAAGGAAAAAATGCGTTATACCGGCGCCCATGATGCGGGCCACTGGCTGGCGAAGGCTGTGCATGAAATGGTGCGGATGCTGCAGGAACGCACCGCCGACGGTTATGTCTTCCGGGTGGATTTACGCCTGCGCCCCGATCCGGCTTCTACACCGGCGGCGATTTCCATAGTGGGCGCCATGACCTATTATGAAACAGTCGGACAAAACTGGGAGCGCGCCGCTTTTATCAAGGCGCGATCCATAGCGGGGGATAAAGAAGCCGGACAGGCGTTTCTGGAACAGATGATCCCGTTTATCTGGCGCAAGCATCTCGATTTTGCCGCGATAAATGATATACAATCCATCAAGCGCCAGATGGATGAACGGATGGGGAAGGGTATCATCCTGCCGGGGCATAATATCAAAACCGGTATCGGCGGTATCCGGGAAATTGAATTTTTTGCTCAGATCCACCAACTTATCTGGGGCGGGAGAATGATGCACCTGCGTGTCAGGGAAACCTGCGAAACGTTGCAGGCACTGGCGGAAGAGGAGCTGATTGATGTCACCTTGTCAAAAAGGCTGATAGTCAGTTACCGATATCTGCGCAAGGTCGAACATCGCCTGCAGATGGTTGATGATCAACAGACCCATATGATTCCCGAAACGAAAGAAGCGCGTGAAGCATTCGCCCGGTTTATGGGGTATGCCGGCCTGGATGCGTTTGAGAAGGAACTGCTCGCGCATCTGGAATTCGTCCATGAGAATTTCGCGGGCGCATTTCGCGGACAATATAGCCTGAGCGGTGATGAAGGAAAACTTTCCTTCACCGGTGTCGAAAACGATCCGCAAACGGTGGAAACCATCGCCAGAATGGGCTACCGTAATCCGGCGGCGGTTTCGGAAGTCATCCAGGGCTGGCATCGCGGCCATGCACGCGCTACGCGCACCAAGCGTGCCCGCGAACTGATTACGGAGCTGACGCCTGTATTGCTGAAGGCGTTTGCGTCCACTACCGATCCCAATCAGGCCTTCATGCATTTTGACCTGTTTCTGACGAAGCTTCCGGCAGGGGTACAGCTATTTTCACTGTTTAACGCGAACCCACAGCTGCTAAACCTGATCGCCATCATCATGGGATCCGCCCCTGCCATGGCGGAGACGCTTAGTAAAAATCCCCATCTGCTGGATGTCGTGCTGACCGGTAATTTTTATCAGGATTTTGCCGATAAGCAGAAATTGTGCAGCGAACTGTCTGATATTCTGCTGGCCGCCCGTGGCTTTGAGGATGAAATAGATAGTATCCGGCGTTTCAAGAATGAAAAGCAATTCCAGGTCGGCGTGCAGCTTATTACGCACCGGACGGATCCGCTAGTGGCCAGCCGTTGCCTGAGCAACATCGCCGATATATGCATCGAAGCTATACTGCAGAAGGTCGAAGTCAATTTTGCCGCGCGGCAGCCGGAGTTGCGTACGAATCGCCTTGCAGTTATCGTGCTGGGCAGGCTCGGGGCGCAGGAACTGACTTTCGGCTCCGATATCGATATGGTGTTCGTCTATGATACGGATGAGCAGAATGCATTGCTGCCGCCAAGCCATAGCCTCTATAATAAGCTGAGCCAGCGTTTTATCAGTGCGGTCACCTCGTTGACAAAGCAGGGGCGGCTGTATGAGGTAGATACGCGCCTGCGGCCTTCCGGCGGGGACGGCTTGCTTGCAGTCTCTACGGGCGCGTTTGAAAAATATTTTCAGGAAGCGGCATGGACTTTCGAGTTGATGGCATTCACCCGCGCGCGGGTTATCACGGGGAGTGAAGATTTAAAAAAGAGAGTCGAAGATATTATCGGCCAGAATATTATGCGCCGGCACAGCGCGGAAACTTTGTCCCAGGATATTTTTTCCCTGCGCGCCAAGATTACCCGGGAATTCGGCAGTGATAACCCCTGGAACCTGAAATATGTGCATGGGGGACTCATGGATCTCGATTTTCTGGCCCAGTATTTCGTTCTGCTCCACGCTCACACTCATCCAGCGATTATCGCCTCTTCCAGCGGCGAAGTATTTTGCAATCTAGTCAGGCATAAGCTGATGGATGCGGGACAAGGCGAAACGCTGGCGGAAGCGCACGGCTTTTTTGGATCGTTATTTACCTTATTGCGCCTATGCGGCGGCAGTGTATTGGATGAAAAAACCGCGCCGGACGGTCTGAAGCATATCATTGCAAAAATTCTGCAGCTTCCTGATTTTGAAAGGGTGAGGACCAAGCTGCTTACGACTGTCGCCACGGTATCACAGCATTTTAACAAGGTGGTATCAAACAGTTGAAAGATAACGCATGGCGCTATATAAACAGTGAGAATAGGTTTGTAGTCGAATTATTATCGGAAAACATGCTATGAAAAAAATGTTTGTTGCTGTGGCAGTTGCACTGTTGAGCGTTACCTCTGTATCAAGCGCGGACGAAGCGAAGAAAGCGCCGGATAAAGCCGCGGAGGAAGCGCCTGCCAAGATATTTATTTATGTGCCGAAAGCCTCCGACATTGTGATAGGTCAGGATAACGCTCCTCTCACTGTTTTGGAATACGCCTCGCTTTCCTGCCCGCATTGTGCGCATTTCTTTATGGATACTCTGCCAAAACTGGATGCAAAATACATAAAGACGGGTAAGGTGAGGCTGGTATATCGTGACTATCCTTTGAATAGTTCGGCGCTTAAAGGCGCAATGCTGTTGCAATGCGTGGACAAAGACCGTCGTCATGAATTCCTGACCGTATTGTTTAAAATGCAGGATAAATGGGCTTTTGGCGCTAATTACATTGAAGCCTTGTCGAATATCGCTGCCTTTGGCGGCTTTGAACGTGCCAGGTTTAACCAGTGCATAGATAACAAGAAGGTGGAGGAGGCCGCACTCCAGGTGGCCAAGGAGGCGAGCGATATCTATAAAATTGAGGGAACACCAACCTTTTTCATCAACGGCACCAAGATGAAAGGCGAAACGGATATAGACGGGTTAAGCAAGGTGATCGATGCGGCTCTGGCAGCTCAGACAAAAAAATAATGGCAAAATGCTTGACACTCTATCGTTAACTGTTAATGAATGCCCGTCAAAATGACAAAACGGGAGGAACTGCCTGCGCTGGATGCACTGGGGGATGATATTCGCCGGTTGCATGATAAAGTCGCTCCTAAGTCTGGGCCAGCCCTGAAGACGGGGACTGCTTTGGCGATGCGTGTAGGAGTGGAACTGGCATCCGGTGCTTTGGTTGGTGGGGCGTCAGGCTATTTCTTGGATAAGTGGCTTAACACTTCCCCGTTTTTGTTCATACTTTGCTTTTTTCTCGGCTCGGCGGGCGGTTTCCTGACCCTCGTCAGGACCATGAAAGCGGCAGATGCAAACGCAGATGGCGAAAAGGAAAAAGGGTATAACGGATCGTGACGGACGCAGCGCTTAATCCTCTGGAACAATTTGAAATAAAGGACGTATTTTCCTTTCCTCATGTTTCGGGCTATAACGTCGCTTTCACCAATTCTTCCCTTTGGATGGCGGTGGTTGTGCTGGCGATTGCGCTATTCCTCGGCCTTGGGGTACATAAGAAAGCACTGGTGCCGGGACGCCTCCAGATGCTGGTGGAAATCATTTATCAGTTTGTGTATGATATGGTGAGGGATAATGCAGGGCCTGAAGGGACAAAATATTTCCCGGTTATTTTTTCCCTGTTCATCTTTGTGCTATTTTGCAACCTTTTCGGCCTGATTCCCTATTCATTTACGGTGACAAGCCATATCGTCGTTACCTTTGCTTTTGCCGCGTTTGTATTTATCGGCGTGACTTCTATCGGTTTTTATAAGCATGGGCTGCATTTTTTCCATCTTTTCCTGCCCAAGGGGTTGCCCGGTGGGCTAGGCGGTGCGGTTCTGGCTATCTTTATGATTGTGATAGAGTTTTTTTCCTATCTTGCACGACCTGTTAGCCTTTCTGTCCGTCTTGCCGCGAATATGACGGCGGGGCATATATTGCTCCAGATCATG
>JABDGA010000032.1 GCA_013286285.1 Alphaproteobacteria bacterium
GGCTCGGTAGCTCAGTGGTAGAGCAGGGGAATCATAATCCCTTGGTCGGGTGTTCAAATCACCCCCGAGCCACCAACTTTTTCCTAACATACTGGTATCTAATAAACCCTCTGTTATAAAACGCTATTTTTCTATCGTGTGCTACACAAACATGCTACACACGAGGTATGAAAGAGATGGCAAAGATTCCGGGTTTAATACAAAGAGGGTTGACCTACTTTGTGCGTGTGCGCGTTCCTAAAGATTTGAAGCCGCACTTTGAAAAAGGAGAGATAGTCCGCACACTGGAGACGCGGGACTATAGCGCAGCCATTAAACGGATTCATGTAGCACGTTCTGCTATAGAGGCAGAGTTCGAGAAGAAGCGTCAGCAACTCAAGGCGCAGGCCGGGAATACGGATATGTTGTCCGGCTACAGCGATAACGCGCTTATGGCGTTGGCTGGTAAGTGGTTGAGAGATGTGAAGGCCGAGCAAGAAAAGTCTCGTGCAAAAGAAGTGTTTGATACTCCTGCAATATCGGACTCGGATGAACATTGCCATTACAACGAACTCAAGCTGGAGGAATGGAAATCCCGCAAAGAGTCGCAAGGTCTACCCAAAAGAATTCAGGGTGTCGGTGAAGAAGACATTCATAAAGGCAGTTTGTATGCCGAAGAATTTTTAGAAGCAGAAGGTGTATCGTATAACAGTAAATCCGAACATTTTCAGAAAGTTGCCTATTTTTTCAGCAAGGCCATTCACGAGTTCGCTAAGCAGAATTTGGATGAATATGAGGGCAAGCGCGGTGCACTTTCTGCCTCTTCTTTCCCCACCCATGCCTATCAGCCCGTAGCTACCCAGTCGCAACGAGTGATAACAATGGGCGGTTTGGTACAGGAGTATCTTGACGATCCAAAGGTAAAGCGCGGCGAATCTGTTTTGCGGAACTATCGCCTCATTATGCGTGCCATTCAGGAAGTCATTGGCAATGATGTTTATGCACATCAGGTCACACGCGGCCATTGCCAGGCCATTAGTGCTTTGATGTTGGAAATGCCATCCAATGTCACGAAAAAGATCGGCAGTGCTAAAAGGCTGGCTGATGCAGTAAAAATTGGAAAAAGCAAAGGCATGCCGAAAATATCAGCGGCAACGTACAACAACTATATGCAAAATTTTAGTGCCATCATGGATTATGCGGTGCGGGAAATGTATATCACGCAGAATCCTGCGAAGAAGCTGTTTATAAAAGACAATGTAAAGAAAAAAGATAAGCGCGATCCTTTTACGTTGGGACAACTCAAGAAAATCTTTTCCAGCGATGTATATGGCAAGCATAGGAGCGAAACGCTGCTTTATAAGCCGAATTCAGATAACCCAACCCTCTATGGACGCTATTGGATACCTCTTATTGGGCTATGGACGGGAATGAGGCTTAATGAAATCTGCCAGCTTCACATTTCGGATATCGACAAGATTGATGGTATCTTTGTAATTCTGATTCGGGATACAGACGAGGATGATGGAGAAACGGAAAAACGTGTTAAAACCGAAAGTGGCATCCGTTTCATCCCTGTGCATCCGGTGTTAGAGCGGGTGGGCTTATTCGATTTCATTGCCAGCGTTCGCAAGGCGGGAGCAACCCGGCTATTTCCTGATATAAAGCTAGATAGTCGGGGTTATTATACGCAATACTTTTCCAAGCGTTTTAGCGACCACCTTAAAGATATTGATGCCAAAACGGCTAAAACCAGCTTTCACAGTTTCCGCCATACATACCGGGATGCCGTCCGGGCAGCAAAATTACCACGCGATGCACATCTTGCTCTTGGTGGGTGGAGTTCGGATGCTACCGATGACCTATATGGATGCGGGCTAGGTGCCAAGGACTTGCATGAGGAATTATGCAAGATAACATACAAGGGACTGGAGCTTTCGCACCTTTATAAATAATGCAAACCAACACCACGGAGGGTGACATTGGGGATAACGATTATTAAGAAGAAGCACGCCTTTTGCACAAAGGCTGGAAACTCCCCCCATAACAAGGAGGAAGTTCATGTGGCCCCGGATCGGATTGTTGATAGGTATGACTACAGGGAGGCCAAGCTTTTTATCCTGCGCCCGATTATTGATAAGCTGGTGTTCGAGTATAATTTCTCCGATTGCGGTAGCCATAAGCGGAAGATACAAGAGATCGTACTGAAGGCTGCCAAAAAAGCCATTAAAAAGAAGGGAATAGCATTCCAGGAAGCAACGGAGAAGAATGTCGGTGGGAAACGCCTCTATTATCTGAATAAGCATTATCTACATAATTTTGTGCTGCTGTATAAGCCGACAGGCGCGAAGATCATTATACAGATCAAGGCTAAAAAAAGATTGGCATTTTTGCGGTGCGAATTAAATCCCGCCCGATTAGGCAATGGTGGCATGACCTTTTTCCGTAGCTTCCTGAATGGTATTCTGGCTAACGACCTCAAAGATATTTCATTTGATACGATAGCGAAAAAAGCGAAGTCCATAAAAAGGATCGACATCGCTGTGGATATGCTGGGCGTGGATGCCAGCGATCTGGAAGGGCGGTATGTCTATAAAGATAAAAAGCTCAAGAAGGAGCCTATACAGAATGATACCGGACGCACGGAAACCATGTATTTTCAGATGCCGGAGAACGATAAGAATGAAGCTTACTGGTATAATAAGAAGCAGGAAATTAAAGATAATGCCAAAGACCCGATAGACGGCGGACAGCAATCGCCTTACGGAAAAGCGTTATCGCCGAAGCCAAAGCACCTGCAATTCATTGTAACGGCAGCGCGGACGTGGCTCAGCGCATATCCAGACGATAGCGTCTTCTGGATTGATCATGCTATTGGCCGCCGCGTGTGTGCATTATTTGAAACATTGCTGAGCCAAGCGGTACCTGCACTGCCGGAAGATATGGCGTTGAAAAAAGAGGCCGGTGATATACTCGCCGATCTGGTGCGTATCGGTGTTGCTGAAGCGCATCGTTTAGAAGAGGTGTTAATAAATTTATGATGTTTTCGGAATTCTTGGAATGCGGAGCCAATATAGCTTCAATCACCACAGCTGTAATCGCCGGGATTGCGTATGGCCGATATAGCCTTGACAAGCGTGAGAAACGCTTGAGGCTTGAGAATTATTTGAAGCAGGAAAAAGTTACACGAAAAGATCAGGGACAACGAAGTGTCATGCACTTGGTTGCGGAACTCGGGATGACAGAGACTGAAATAATAGACGCTGCCTTTAAGAGCCAGCATATAGTCCGGAAAGTTACAGCGGACATGATCGGAGCAGCATCCAAGTTACTTCTTGAATATTCTGAAAGTAAGGTGAACTGAAGAGGAACGTGTGTCAGAGTCTACAAGTATCTTTTCCCGTCTCAAAAGCACAGGTCGTTTTACTGATGAATTAAGACGCTTAATAGAAGATAGTTATGATGTATGCCAGCTGTGTGGGGCATATCTTTCAGAAGGAATATCTGCCTTTGCCGGTTACAATGCTAATGAACAACCATTATATGTTGGCCCCTGTTGTACAGAGCATCTCACAGAATTAGCGTCACCTATCTACTGGTGGTGGGAAGCGGATAAGCGGTGTCATCCAGGTACACGCTTATGGCGTTATATGGATTTTGCTAAATTTATGTCAATGTTAGAGCATGGTATACTCTACTTCGCACGCGCTGATATGTTGGGAGACCCGTTTGAGGGAGCTGCTGGAATTGTTGATCGCAAGCCAAAATGGGATGAATTTTACCGCAATTTCTTTTATACATCGGTTCTAACAGCACCCAGTAGTATATTACCAAAAGAAGAAGCTGACAGACAGGCTCAGCAGCTATTTGAAGATTTTGAAAAAATAAGACAGCGTAAGAGACTTAGCTCATTTGTTAGCTGTTGGCACTCTGGTGACGGTGAGTCAGAGGCTTTATGGCGATTATATTCGCCACCACAAACAATGGGGGTTTGCATTCAGACAGATGTGAGATCGCTTCGAGAATCTTGGGGTGATAACGCTCACATAAAATTAGGCAAGGTTCAGTATATTGATTTCCGTGAAAAATATGCTGGTTTCTATGACCGAATCTTCTGGAAAAGAAAATCCCTTAGCCATGAGGCCGAGGTAAGAGCTGTCTTAGACCTGCACGATCCTAGAGAAGACATGGGCCTTCACATACCTGTTGATCTCAATAAACTTCTACATGCAGTGATACCATCTCCATTTGCTCCTGAATGGTTTGGTGTTCTCGTTTCTTCTGTGTTAAAACGGTATGGCATTGAGACGAAATTGGTTGCGTCAGAATTATTGTTACAGCCATTTTTCTAACGCAATCTATGCTATTCCGTGGGACACTGGTGGGACAGTTTGCCGTGAATTGATTGGCTGTATGCGTGGAAGCTGATGAAGGCTTCCACGCAATGGCATAAATGGTATTTTTACGAAACATTTTCGGCAAGGAACGATTCTTTTACAAATGCCAGTCCATGCAGAAGGGGGTATGCTACTTTGGTGACATCTTTGGTAACGGTATAACCAAATTCATTCTGAAGGCCGCGCAGCTTACGGAGTAGCTTTTTGTCTTCCTGATTGATAGCTATACCCTGACTCTTTGCCCATGCTGCGAAAACATTCCTGAAATCTTTTACCTTCATTTGTGCATCCGGATCTTTTACGGTGAAATCGGTTAGAAACGCATATAATGGATTGGCATGAGCAAAGAACTCCTTGCCTGCACGAATGCAGTCTGCTGGTTGGAGGAACCCACCTCTTTCTGTAAGCCGTTTCAGCCCTTGTAAGGCTCTGTTTAGTATGCCCGGCATCTCGTTTTCCCATATAGCAGGAAATAGACCCTTGTCATCTTCGGTAACAGTGAATTGGCGATCAAATGGAACTATGTATGCCCTGCGGATCATACCCGGTGAAATGTCATCTGTATTCGGATAATCATTGGAGGCAATCACCGTCATAATTCTGCTTAGGAAGTTGAACTTTTTCTTCCCGTAAGGATGTCGAGCTGAAAGTATCTTAATTTCTGACAGTATTTTGATTATCCTGTCATTCAAGATAATGCCTTGTTTTAGATCATCATCACAAAACAGCAATTTTCCATGCAATGCAGCCATATTGAATCGATCGTTCTGGAATGTTGCCAATGAATCGCATAAAACAGCTGCTTGACCTATAAGCCGCTGAAGGGTTTCCAGCAATTTGCTTTTGCCATTACGGCCATGACCGACCAGCATGATAAAAAGAGGAATATGCCGTTGACCGCTGATAGCGTACCCCATGATTTCTTCGAAATGCCTTACCATTTCTTCAGGGTTAGAGGAGTTAGCAAATATTTCGCGTATACTTTTATCAAAGGTGGGGCAGCCTGCATCTGAGACATATTCATATTCGGGGCAAGAGAGTAGGCGGCTTGTAGGCTGATGCGGTCGAGGCTCGAAAGTGCCGTCTTTTTTCAGCCAAAGCTCAGCATTTTTGCAATTAATGATGGGAAAGGGAGTTTCAGTCATTCCCAGTATGTCGTTATCACTGGCCAAAAGATCATCAAGGCATCGCATAGCATTACTTACTAAAGCAGCTAAAGTAGTGTCGGCTTCTAGAATGTAATCATTGGCTATTTTTTGTATGTTGCTGCGTACGACATCGGCGGATGTGAGCCTCCAGTGCGTTTTATCAAAAAAGTAATAACAGCCATCTGTATTACGTTTTAGGTATGAACCGGCTGCATATTTTTCTTTCAATACCCGTCTTGCTATTAAAAGGCCAATATCATTGGAATTAAATATTTTATTCTTAATATCCTTGTATTCGGCGCGGATAATCTTTAGTGGGCAGCCAAGGCCTTTACTGATAGCGTCAAGGACTTTCTCGGTTTGTATACCATCCAGCTTAGCTTTGGCTAGGTCATGCAGGAGTGCTGAATAGATAGCCGAAGATGAATCTTTTGTGAGTGCATCAGCTCTTTGCATCAGATGTTCACAGGATACGGGGGTAGCAGCGTCTTTTTTTGAAATAATAGTAATAGACATAATAAGCTCCATATAGGTTTAATGTTAAAAAACCCCGGAACTTTATGCAAAACAGACGTTTATGAAACGAAGACATAGACGGCAGGAAGCCAAAATCCGGGCATAGAAAAAGCGGCAACACGACGTAGCCGCCTCATCACAGCCCTCCTTGGCTCCGAGGCATCAGGAGACCGGAATTAGGTGGGACACAGCCTAATCCATTTTTCTCCTCTTAGTGCAGTACAGCACCGTCCCACCACCCCAGCAGTTTGTTAAAAAGTCAGAGGCAATGGTGTTTCCCCTGTAACGCATGTCATACCAAGATGTCAAGATAGATAAGCATTTCAAGGTAGATTTTCTGATATAAACAGTATGTCTCTTGTGAAGCTCCAGCTGTTCAGGGCAGGTCAAAATTATGAGTAATTGAAAGCAAGACCAGTTGATTAAGTTGCTTGCGTACAAGTCCTTAAAGACTGCCGATGGCAACCAGATTTTTGTAGGTAGTCTGCCGAAGCACAAAACTGGTATGCACACCTGTAACACCTTCGATGCTCGTGATGCGTTTAAGCAGTAGCTCGTGGTAGCTGTCCATGTCCGTAACAATCACCCTCAACTGGAAATCAGCCTGTTGGCCTGTGATAATCAGCAACTCCTGAACTTCCGGTATTTTTGCGATTGCTGCTTCAAAATGACTGAAACGTTCCGGCGTATGCTTGTCCATAGCGATATGAATTAACGCTGTAAGCGAAAGCCCAAGCGCCTTTGTGTTGAGCAATGCCTGATAGCCAATAATGATATTGGCATCTTCAAGCGCTTTGAGCCTTCTGAGCGAAGCAGAGGGAGAGAGGCCAACCTGATCGGCCAGATCCTGATTGCTGATACGTCCATTCTCCTGAAGGACTTTAAGGATCTTTTTATCTATTGGATCGATGCGCATATAATTTCATGTATTATGTATAATACGCAATATAATTGCTAATATATGTGTTTTTGTCAACAAATAAGCCAGATAACGCCAGGGAATTGCGTGTAATATGCCTTTAGTTTTTATAATATATTAAAGGACAACACGATGTTAAAGCAACCTTCTGAGAAATATACCGCCTTTCCTCCCATCAATATAGTAGACAGGAAATGGCCAGGCCGGGTGATTACGAAACCTCCCCTTTGGATGTCCACCGATTTACGCGATGGCAATCAGGCGATTTTTGAGCCGATGAATGCAGAACGTAAGTTGCGTATGTTTAAAATGTTATGTGCTATCGGTTTCAAAGAGATTGAAGTTGCGTTTCCCTCTGCTTCACAAACCGATTTTGATTTTGTGCGCAGCCTGATTAACGAACATCATATCCCGGATGACGTTACCATCGAAGTGCTGACGCAAGCCCGCGAGCATTTAATTACCCGCACGATGGAATCACTCCAAGGCGCACGCCGTGCCATCGTGCATATATACAATGCGACCGCTAAGCCATTCCGGGACATTGTATTTGGCATGAGCAAAGCGCAAATCATCGACATGGTGGTTGCCAGCGTGCAACAGGTCAAGCAACTCGCTAGCGAACAACCGCAAACGGAATTTATGCTGGAATATAGCCCGGAAACCTTTTCATCGACCGAGCTGGAATTCTCCCTTGAGATTTGCAACGCTGTAACGGAAGTATGGGGGGCGACACCACAGAACCCGATCATACTGAACCTGCCCGCTACCGTCGAAGCCGCGACACCAAATGTGTATGCGGATCAGGTGGAGTGGATGCATACGCATCTTGATAAGCGCGATAGCGTCATTTTAAGCCTTCACCCCCATAATGACAGGGGAACGGCTGTAGCGGCGGCGGAGTTGGCTCTTATGGCTGGCGGACAGCGTGTAGAGGGATGCCTTTTTGGTAACGGCGAACGCACAGGCAATGTGGATATTATTACGCTTGCTTTAAACCTGTATACGCAAGGTATATCGCCTGATCTGGATTTTGCCGATATCGACGCCGTTATACGCACCGCCGAATATTGCACGAAATTGCCGGTGCATCCGCGTCATCCTTATGCAGGAGAGTTGGTATTCACCGCATTTTCCGGTTCGCATCAGGATGCGATCAAGAAAGGGTTCGCAGCCCGGAAACCGGGAACGCTGTGGAACGTTCCCTATTTGCCTATCGACCCGGCGGATTTAAAGCGCAGCTATGAATCGGTTATCCGCATTAATAGCCAGTCCGGTAAGGGAGGCGTTGCGTATATTCTGGAAACAGAGTGCGGCATCGTATTGCCGCGCCGATTACAGATCGAGTTTTCTCAGGTGGTGCAGGCATACGCCGATACGCATGGCAGCGAAATAAGTCCGACGGGAATTAAAGAACTCTTTCAAAATACCTATCTGGAACCTGCGTATGTACTGGAATATAAAGATCATGAACTGTTTTATCAGGACAATGAGCAAGGTATTCGGTTGTCTGTCATTCAGGAAGGAAAATTGCATGAGCTGAGCGGTGTGGGCAACGGCCCTTTGGATGCAGCGGTCAATGCACTTGCAACGCTGGATATACACGTCAAAATACTCAGTTACGAGGAGCGTTCATTAGAGGGTAGCCACAACGGGAGCAAAGCGCGGGCTAGTGCATTCATTGAGGCCGCCCTTAGGCATGAGCAGTCAGGCAAATACGGGGTTGGGATTGACGGAAATATCGTTACCGCCTCCATGAAAGCGTTGGTAAGCGCAGTTTCCCGCAGCAAAAATAATAAAAAGTTTATTGTAATTCAAGATTGAAAATATTCCAAAACATGGTACACAAATGTGGTACACACGATAAAATTTTCTGTTAGAAATATTATTAAATATCAGTATAATGGCGAGGGATTTGAGATTTCACCCCCGAGCCACCAATTATTTCAAGTGATTGGCTTAAAATAACCAAAGAATTATAATGTTTTGTGCCGTCATTGTGCCGTGGAGCGCATTATCTACGATTGCGGCAAACTCCCTAAATTTTTCCGGAGCTAGGTGTGCACCTGAAGGGGCGGCAACGGTATAAGTACCATACTTGCGGCTATCATTTTACGGACACGCATAGGCGCAGCTTTCGCACTCCACACACTCTTCCATAAGGCTATGATAAATTAGCAAATTCCAAGGGCTGTACCTGCAGGTTTTGAGGCGCTTGTAAATATAATTGATAATGATTATTATTTGCATTAATACGCAATGATGGTTACCTATGATTACTAACGTTCCATGAAACTTCTGCCTGTGCTTATCCCTTCTTCTTTTTATCTTCCTATGTGTTTCCTGCAGGATATAAAAGCGCTCATACAGGACTCAGAGGATAGCCATGAACAGGCTGCCTATGTCCTCATCTCTGATCTTGAAGAGATAGCCAATACAACTATCACACCGGAGGAATTTGCACGTATTGTCGGCAAGGCGATGGATATATTGCGTTACTTCAGGTATGATTCCGCCTGTTTTGCGCAGGATTGCAGTGGCTATCGGGCATCTGTTATCCATCAAATGTGCTGCGGAATGCTGCGAACCGTATATCTGTTGCGCCCGGATATATACGCTACGATGTTAAGGGAATCGGAGCATGATCTTTACTGTTATCAACCGCCAATGGGGAAATGGTGGTTGCCGCGTCCGCTGACCTGTAAACGTTGGTAAAATTATACGGAAATATGTCTTTGCGTTATATCATTTTGAAGCTGCACCAGGCGATAGCCTTAACCGCCGGATTTTTATTTGTATTAAGCGGTCTGACAGGAAGCATGATGGTATTCGGCCATGAGATTGATAGCGTTTTCAATCCTGAATTGCTGACGGCCCCACCGGAATTCCCTGCTCAACCTAAGTTGACTTATGATGCATTATTCATAGCAGCGCAGAACTGCCTGCAGGCTAAAGGAGACGCTAATCTCTATATCAGCGGCATATCGGCTCCGTTCTATCCGGATTCAAACGTACTGGTATGGTACAAGTCGCGCAATAAAGCGGAGGATACGCTACATGAGATGTATATCCATCCTTACTCCGGAAAGAAGCTGGGGGAGCGGGTCTTTGGAGCGTATTTCGGCTCTTTCATCTATACGCTGCATTATAGCCTCTTCCTGGGAGATACGGGCAGGAGGCTACTTGGATATGTTGGCATAAGTATAATATTGCTGCTTTTCAGCGGTGTCTTCTTATGGTGGACGAGAAGAGGACGTCATCATTATTCCCATAACCGCAATCGCCCCAGCCTGCCATGGCACAGAAATATCCATCGCCTTACAGGAATTTATTTCGTGCCCTTGTTGTTAGTAATTGTTACAACGGGCATATATATGGAACTCCAGCAACCTGTCAGGCAACTATTCAGGCAATGGGTGCCGCTTTCGCAAACTCCTGAGACAACCATTATAGCCCAGGGTAATGCTCATAGGATGAGCATTGATAATGCGATTGCAATAGCAGAAGCCGAGTTTCCTGAAAGCGCTTTTAGCCGCATCTATTTTTCTGCCAATGATAACGCCTCATGGTTGCTTACGTTTACTCCCCGTTCCGATCCCAAGAAACATAATGGGTATGATAGGATATCCATTGATTCCTATACCGGAAAAATAATGACAAAACGTAACTGGGTAAATGCGTCCGGTGGTGATAGAGTATTGGAATGGATGTTTCCTCTGCATAACGGAGAAGCATTCAATTTACCCGGCAGGATACTTATCTTTTGGTCCGGCCTTATACCGTTGGTTTTATTTATAACCGGCATTCTGTGTTGGATTCGCAGAAGCAGAACAAGGAAAGCTCTATGAAATGGCTCTGTACTTGTCATTCCTGCATAAAAAACAGTATTTATAAGACAATACGTTAATCTCGCCATTTTCGTGGGGATAACATATAAGAAAATGGCCGAAATATGAGCGAGTTATGTAGCCCCGTCGTCAAACCATGGACATGATGCAGGCATGTAATAAAGCAACTTGAAATAGCGATGTTGAAAATATTGTCATGAAAGTTTCATATAATAACTCATTGGGAATAAATAGTATTTATGATATTATTACAATAGTGCCTTGCTCAGGCATGAGGTGAAATGGCCGATGATACGCATAAATCTTGGGGGAGTCTGCAGGAGCGCTGGGAGTTTGCGAAAACCCCGGAACAGGTAGGGCAGACCCGTATAACCGGACGCAGAAGGCTTTTTCAAGGTGTCATCGGATATCCCATCAATTTCTTCGCCAACCACTTGCTGGTTCCCGATCGCACCAATGTAAAAGGTTTTTTTGACGCGTCCGCAGCGTTGCTGTTCGCAAACAATGCGATTATCAGCCCGGATGCAGGACAGGTCATACGCTCAATGACCTCCGGCTATGAGAAGCACGAAAATTACATGCGTGCCAAAGAAACGGCAACACATCTGGCCGGTATGGCGATGTCGGCGGAAACTGCGGATTCCAGTCCGCCATTATCCCGGGAAATCCGCGCAGGCAGGCAATCCCTGTTTCAACATCTCTTTACAACGTCTTTTGAAGCAGGACAGCTGCTGGACCGATTTATTACAGGCACGTTGCCTATTACTCCGACCCACCTGGAAAATTTAAACCTTGTGCTGACGGAACTTGCCGAACTTTCTTCCCAGCGTGCGGAACTCATGGAAGGATATGCTTCCCTGGCCGTAGAGCCTGCACCTTCCGGCATACATAAGCCGGGGGACTATATACGTGAAGTCGTCCGAAAAGATAAAATTACATCGCTACGCGATGCACAGATTTTTATGGGATTTGTTTCTGCTTTGCTGATTGATTCCGCCGTGCCTTTCAGTTCCGAGATATATATTCCTCAGGAAAAAATCTTTATCTCCATGGCGCAAAACAAAATGCTGGCAAAAACCATACAAGAACGGCTGCATCACGCCGGGTATGCGCTTAATATTCCTGCGACTGCCAATTCGCCGTTGATTGCTGCGGATGTAGCTGAAGGAGTGATGGTCAAAAGAGACGAAACAGGCTACCGGATAGTCCCGCCGGAGGAAATTATTGCCTTTGCCGATGAGATGCGCAGCGAACTGGGAAAGCTGAAGGGCTTTAATATGGAGAGAATGCTGGATTTTGCGGATGCGCATTTTCTCGATATTGAAGATACGCTTGCTCACGATAAAAATGTGAAGCCGGATATAGAAAAACTGCGCCCGGAGCTGGATATGCAAGCCCAGGCACAGATTACGTTGTCGCCCGGAGCGAATGACAGCATTCCTGTGCGGTACGGTAATACTGCAGTACGAGATGCAGGCCATCTTTTTACTGCCGTGTCTGATTTTGTCCGGCGTCCGCATATGAAAACGGAACTCAGCAAGTTAACGGGGCGGACCTTAAGCAACCATATAATCGCCCTGCCTATGAATATCTTCAACGAGATGATTCGGAATTTTTTCCATAGTTCCGTTCCTGGAAAACCCCAGTCGGGTTTTGATATGATATTCCGTGGAAGCCATAACGCCTCGCAAGGCGTCCCGCCGCTCTTTGCCCAGGGACAGCTGGAAAAAATCCTGAAGTCCAGCCTTGTACGCTCCGGCCTGCTGGCGCTCACCTTGCCTGCAGGCACCGTCTATCTGCAGGAAGGCAGCCGTGTCGGCGCGGCGCTCGCAGTGGATGCCGCCAAACAATCCGATCCTCTTATTACCGCCGCGCTATGCAGCGGACAGCGATACATCCCTGAATTTGCCCATCGCATTGCGGCAATGCATGCACCACATCCCGCGGTTGCATCGTTAATGGACACCCCGGAGTATAAAAACCGCATTTCGGCGCTACTAAATGCGGACACCAATTCCATGACAGCGGATGATTTCCGGCTGTTATCGCAATTTTTCCATGACATGAGCCGGATTAGCGTATCCATGGCGGAAGAGGTATTGTCGCCGTTTCAGAAAAGCGAGGGCAGGCAAAGGCTGCAGTCCATGGATGAGGTTGCCGAGCGGCTTTTTGCCAAGCCTATTGCCACCGTACCGGACGCCATGATGGCGCTGGCATTCGCACAGGCGTTTATGCGGTTGTCTACGGAAAATTTAGAAATGATTGAGTATGTGGATCCGAAGCATGTCGTTATTAAGCAAGGCGATCTGAAACAGTTGAGCTATTTCATCGAGGATCTGGCAAAGTCTCAGAAGCTTGTTGTACGGAATGACAACGGCATACCTGCGCTTTTCCAAATGACTCTGAGCGGTCTTGTGCCGGCTTCGCCGCAATCCATTATTATGCTGGGGCGCAAAGTGGCGCAGAAACTGGGCGAAACCGTTTCTCTTCCCGGCTTGATAGCCTATGCGAAAGGAGAGTTTCATGAAGAAATCGTCCGGCATATGGAAGAGAGTCTTTTTAAGGATGTCTATTTTCCCACTGCAAGTATAGCGCAGGAGACGCCTCCAGCTGCCGGTAAGGATGTCACGCTTTTATCCCGGCCCTCGCTCACTCAGGCCTGGGTGGAAAAGACAAAGCGTCCCAAACCGGGTATTTTTACAAATATCCTGAATCGCTGGAAAAATCCGGAAATTGTCCATGAAGGACAGAAGCTCTATGATCGTTTGGCAGGCGAAAGGATCCCCTCTGTCCTTTGCTATATCATACAGAATGCGCTACTGCACCAGAACAGCATTTATGACCGTGGCAATATTGTAGCAACCGTCTGGAAGTACCTTGTAGATCCTATCGTGTATGGAAAGGGGCTGGTAGATTTTCGTGAGGTATATGACGAAATATTTACCCATAAACACAGTATGGTACATGACGCGGGACATGCCTCGCAGACAGCTATAGCCGCAGTGCGCGCTGCCAGTGTAATCCAGCCGGAACTTGCGGAACGTATCAGTCGCTTTACCGCTAGCAACCTTCAGCTTGAGGCGTTGCAATCCAATAAGGACGGCTCGGCGATTGCCCGTATCACGGTCAAGCCGCGTATGGAGCGCACCGCCGAGGATAATGCAGTGATGGCGGATTTTTATCGTCAGGCTGGCGACAAGCTACTACAAGTCAGTGGAGGAATGCTGGCATCTCTCCATCAGAACCCTGCTCCGGAATCCTTCCAGCAGGCATTGCTCCGGGTTACTTCCTCTCCGGTGGATAACCTTGCTGACGCCGTTATCGGACTTTCGTTCCTGGCGGGAATTATCAGGCAGAATGCTATTTATCTTGAAAAGCAGACCTATGTAGATCCCAGGAATATCATGATGGATAAAAAAGCGCTTCATGAATTAAGCGCGTATATGGCTGATCAAGCGTATGCCGCCGGGTTTGCAGTACAAAAAAAATCGACGCCGCAAGAAGCCGGCATGGAAGAGATGCTGGTAAAGACGACTATCAAAGGAAAAACAACGCCCTCTGAAGAAGATATTATACGATTTGCGAATGTTTCATTGGAGAAGTTTCGTATGATGCGCGAGAGAATGCCTAAGCTCGCACGCTCTTTTTCGTATATGACGCAGAATGAATCTAAACACTATGCCGTATCGCAGGCCAAGCAGTTGCTTGGGTTAAATACATTAAGGTAGTGGCGAAATCATAAGTCATCACTCTATTTGCCCGTATTCCACATAGTTGCCGTGCGGCACAAGGTGCTAATTTATTAAGTATTTATAATAGGGTGAATTATAGACATTCCAAGAACACTTATACACTCGTCATCCCGTGCGAAAGCACGGGATCTCAGTCTATTACCATGAGATACCGCGGTCTTCGCCGCGGTATGACGGGGTAGTTTATGTATAAAAGTTATTTGGAATGGCTATATGTGGAATCTGCTGGATATTTTATTACTTCTTAATTGCTAATATTTACTTACGATTCCGTATAGCGTATAATGTAAGTCTCTTAATCTAAGTATCCTTATATGGTAAATCAGGTGCAAAGAGTAATCTGGTTAAGTATTATTCTACTTATTTCATCGTGTAGGCCTGTGACCCTTGCCTTTTCCCAGCCGGAAGGGCCGCCAGAATTTAAGCTAGGATGGGAGGATGGATGTGATACAGGTCTTTCCGCACAAGATGCAGGCTATTGGTATCGGGCAATGTATGGCTATAAAAAACGGCCAGAAATGATGGAAAACGAACTCTACAAAAATGGTTGGAACGAGGGATTCAGCTATTGCCGATTTGCCGCCGCCGCTAAATAATAAAGATAGTATAATTCCAAGTAAAAATATCTCGCCCAATAATACAGCCCACAAAACACGCCCATAAGATCAGTGTTGCGCTGGCATTTATTTCAAGATATTAGCTTGAAATAAAAATCGTGGTTAGATTTGATTTTGCGTATCATTCTTTAAATTCCCTCCCTTAGATATATCTGTTTTCCACGACTGTCTTTCCATAGAAAATGGAGCAGTAGAAATAATACTATCTTTTTTCGGAGGCCCTCTCTCGATGGTGGCATTCTGCAAGTTCGTATTCGGGGTGGGAATATTAATACCCAGATATTGGGTCGCTTGCCGCGTTAGCATATCTACAATATCAGCCCCTAAGGTTTCTCTGAGGATATCGGATATGCTCATATGCTGTATAAGCTCCTGAGGATTTTGATTATAGGCTAACAAATTGGAGCTAAAATAACGGATATTATCCGAAGGCTTTAAAGAGTAATCCTCAAGGATGAAATATTGATTTTCAACTTCTTCTAGTAAAGTAAAAAAATTTCCCTGACTGTGTTGTTTTGTCAATTCAATCAAGTTATCTTTCACTTGTTTAAGCATTACATCTCTGGATGATGCAGATCTAAATACATAGCCATCAGGAAAGACAGGATTGAGATTGCTTCCGGTAACAAACCGGGTAGTAAATGAGCTACCGCTTTTTGCACCAATAGAGTTAATCGTATCTAGCACACTAAAGCGATGAGAGAAATGTTTTCCTCTTTCTAAAAAGACAATAAATTCATCCACAATATCTTCCAGCGTTCCTTCTTGGTTACGCATTTTGAGAGCATTTGCCGCTGTTATAAAGCCTTCTGCTTTTTCAGGGAAACCTTGTACTTCCTGCTTATATGCCTCCAACGCCACATTAATACTTGAGAGTAATAATGTCTGTGCAAACATCATCGGATTCGGAAAATCTTGTATTGGAGGACTATCAATAGGGGGAGCAAAAATATCACGCACTTCCCAATGATTGCGCCCACGGCGACGCACAATAAAATGATGCCGTCCCTCTTCTTGTATTCCCTTTCTATCTATAATTTCATTAACATAAGGGCCGTCTGTCGCCGGATTGGCTGCAAGCATTTCTTTACTGCACAGTACAGGCCGCGCAGCTTGCCAATTTAGCGTAAGCACTGACTCAAGAATTTCATTGAAGCGTCCTTCATTGAAAGATGACAATGTGGATTTATCAATCGCATAGCTTACATGCAAATGCTCTCCATATAATTGTAGGTGATCGACCTGCATAAAATCTTTAATTTCCGACATGCCTGCAAAATAACGCAAGAGACATTCCTCTGGGGTGGGATAGGGAGGGACATTACTAGGATTGCAAATTGCTTCGAACCTGGAGGTTCCTGAACCCGGTGCAGGTTCTTCCTTCGTTTTGATGGTATTATTAAAAGCAACCGGTGGAACTGTTTGCAACGCTTCCCCTGCAGGTGAGAATGCATTAAATTCACATTCAAAACTTAAACCAAGATTGAGCCCGGATTGCTTTAATTGCTCATTCTGGATTTTCCATTGCTCAAACAATTTTCTATCTATTTCATCTGTCAAGGGAGAGCCAATATTACCAGCCCATCCCTTTATATCTTCATAACTAGGAGTTGTATCCATCACTGGAAATTCCTGTATCATTATCGATTGTATATATAATATACTAAAATAAAGAATTCCCAAATACTCTAATTTTTGAGTATATCTAACTTATCATTAATCAAAGCTTAACCATTCCACAGTATATTGAGGGATTCTTTCCATCGGATGATAAGCAATGCAGATGCTTGAGCGGACAGCAGCGTGTGAGGTTAGTGGGGCAGTGGCTGTTACTGATCGCTATGATAGGCTAGCGCAGACGTTACACTGGATATTTGCCAGCATCATTATTTATGCCAGTGTTACCGGCTATGCGCTGGAATGGATTGAAGATCATTCCTGGCATGAGGCTCTCATTCGTTTCAATGCGTCTCTTACTACCCTGTTGCTCCCTTTGTTCCCCTTGAGGCTGGCATGGAAATATATACGTGTTGATCCCACGGATCCTGCGGGCGTTGGCAAAAAATGCCTGAAACTGGCATATACTGTGCACGATTTATTATATCTAATGATTTTTTCCGTGCTCGTTACCGGCGTTCTGATGATACCGCATGGCTACATGTTTTTCAGCCTGTTCTGGGTGCCGACTCCTTTTGAGAAAGGGGCGATGACGAACTTATTTGCCAACATACATTCCTTTTGCACCACGTTTCTATCCGCTCTGGTGCTCCTGCATATTACGGGAGTCATCTACCATACATTGTTCAAGCGCATCAATATACTGCGGCGCATGTTATAACCCGTATATGCTTAATGCTGCCTGTCCAGGGAGTAGGTATTTTTATCATCCGTATAGAGGGATGTGTCGTCGGTAAGGCTGTTATTATAATAGCTATAGATGACATTGACAAAATAGGAAGCATCCCGGGCCCAGGGATTGAAGGGACTCAACACCTGCCGTGAATGGACCGGAAATACACTGGAAAATGTATTGTCGTAACGCACGGCGAATTTATCACGGAAGTCCGCATTAGTGACTACATTCGCCACCACGATGCCACCCTTTTTCAGCAGGGATTTTACCTCCAGGAGGAAATCACGGGTGATGCATTCCATGGGAATGGCGCTTATATTGGTATAGGCATCAAGAATTATAAGGTCATACTGCGTAGT
>JABDGA010000033.1:0-3452 GCA_013286285.1 Alphaproteobacteria bacterium
CCCGTAAACGAACTGATGAATTTCCCCAGCCACGCTTTATGCTCCCTGCGATTATGCAGCCAGTGCTTGCAAAGGCCCAGCAACGATAATGAAAAAGTCAGGAATACGTTGATGCTGTAAAGCACCACCAGCACGCTGACATCGCCGCCCGTCAACAACAGCACCAGCAGGGAGGAAATGCCCATGAGCGAAATGCCATGCTTGGTGACCAGGCGGCTGGAAAGCGAACTGAAGAAATGCGGCATCCATTTGTCGGACGCCATGTTGGCAAGCACCGCGGGGCCGGCAAGGAAGCCGGTATTGGCGGCGACCAGCAGGAGGCCGGCTTCAAGCGACAGCACTATGGTCAGCAGCATCTGTGATACGTCACTGCCGCCGATGGTCCAGCCCTGCATGATGCTGCGGAAAGCGACCGCGTTGAGCGTTTGCCCTTCCTCGGGCTGCGCGTGCCATAAAAGGTAAAGCAGGATGATTCCGCCTGCCGTAAATGCCAGCGAAAGGGCAATGAAAAGCATGGTTATCTTGCCGGTTTTTTACGCGCGGTTCCGCCAGGGTGGTGACATAATTCGATACGGCTTCCAGTCCTGTATACGTACCGCCGCCGAGCGAGAAGGCCTTCAGAAACAAGGACGCCACGAACACACCGCCCATGGCCTGCGCCATCATATGTGTTTCTCCGGCAGCCTGAGGCATCAGTGCCGGCAGGCCTTTGACATGCATGCCAATGCCGTAAATAATCAAAAAAGCATGGGTGATGACGAATCCTAAAAAGATCGGCATCAGTATTTGGATCGACTCCTTCACGCCGCGCAGGTTAAGAAATACGAGCAACAAAATAATCAGGCATTCAATCGGCAGCTTCAGGTGCAAAAGGTGCTCCGGCAGCAGGCTGAAAAACGCGTCCACGCCGCTGGCGGCGGAAATCCCGATGGTCAGCACATAGTCCACAATCAGGGCCGAACCGGATACCAGCCCGGCATATGGCCCCACGAGGGAGCTGGCGATGCGGTAGCCGCCGCCGCCGCCCGGAAACAGCTCGATGACCTGCGTGTAGGCCAGTGAGATGATGAACACGGTAAGCGCCGTGGCGATGGCAAGATAAATGCCAAGCGAGGTATGCTGCCCCAGCGCAATAAAGGCCTGTTCCGGACCATAACAGGAAGAGGACAGGCCGTCGGCGCCCAGGCCTATCCATGCGAGAAAAGCGATAAGCGCGATGCTGTGATGCGTCTGTTTGCTGAACGGATCACGCGGCGGGCCAAAAAGTAGATGTTTTATGGTTGTGAGATCATTCATAATCATGCCCCATTTTGGCGGCTTTGGCCGTAAGGTACCTGCGGTTATACGCAGTCGTTTCCGTCACTAGCGGCTCGCGTCTTAGCACTTCTATGCCCTGTGCCGCAAGTGCTTTAATTTTAGCCGGGTTGTTCGTCATCAGCACGATCTTACGAAGCCCCAGCTGTTTCAGCATCTCTGCAGCCACGGCGAAATCGCGTTCATCCGGTAAAAAGCCCAGAGCTTCATTGGCTTCCACCGTATCCATTCCTTGATCCTGCAGCTCATAGGCGCGCAGTTTGTTGGCGATGCTGATGCCGCGCCCTTCCTGGCTTAAGTAGAGAATGACCCCATGTTGCTGCGCTCCGATTACTTCCACCGTTTTCTGCAATTGGTTGCCGCAATCGCAGCGCAGGCTACCGAGCACATCGCCGGTGATGCAGGAGGAATGCAGCCGGACATACGGCGCATCCTGTGTTTCCGGCTCACCGGCGAGGATGGCCAGATGCTCCTGATGGCCAAAGCGTGGCCGGAAGGCGATAATGCGCGTATTCCCGACAATCTTGAGCGGGACACTGGCCTGGCTTATCTTTTCAAGTGAAGCGGCGAGGGCCGTTGGATAGTCTAGTATTGCCTCTTCCGTAACCACCAGCGCCTCTTTGTCGGTGGTGCTCACTTTCTCTATAACTGCCTGCGGAAGCAATCCGGCTATCTTCAGGAGCTTTACCGCCGGATGGTGGCTATCAGAAATGATATTTTTCTCTCTCTGTCGGTACTCGCCCGCCGTGACTAGAATTTTCTCACCCCGGCAGGACAAAATCACGCTCCGGCCACGGCGCAACTCCTCCGCGGCCCTTTCCACTTGCAAAATACTCTGTGACGACGGATGATTCATGGTAGGATGCATATATGGAATCTTTATTGGTAATTAGCAATGAGCCCGCGCTTGCCGAGACGCTGGCAAGCGAGCTTCCGCACTTGAGTGTCATCGGCGTGCCCGCAAAGGATGCTGAACATTACATACATAAAGAAGGTTATTGTCTGGTTATTATAGATGGCGATGCGGATTGCGCAGTTGACATCACACTGGAAAATATAATTAAACTTACCCGGCCCATACGTTTAAGCGATGCTGTATATACCATTAATACAAAGGTTAAAAGTAAAACCGCATCTTCCAAAGAAGAAATCGAACTCGCGCCCGGATACTTCTTTTTTCCTGCGGAACGGCAGATACGCTCCGATGCTGGTGCTATCAGCATTGCATTAACGGAAAAAGAAATCGAATTATTACAGTATCTTGTTCGAAAGGATGACGCGGTCTTATCCCGCGATGTCCTGCTTAAATATATATGGGGCTACGGCGAAGATATCAATACCCATACGCTGGAAACCCATATTTACCGGCTGCGCGGCAAACTCCGGCAGTTGAGTGATACGCTGGATATCGTATTTTCGGAAGAAGGGGGATACCGGTTGAAAAATACAGGCAGTAATGGAAGCGATGGTGTTCCGGCTACATCCATACCCGATGCCATCCCGCGCGAAAGCGTGGGATCTCAGGCTATTCCAACAGATACTGTGGTCAAGCTACGGCATGACGAATAAAACAGGTATGAAAAATATTTGCAGGCGGTATCAAAGCTATATAAACTGCATTCCGCCTTTATTCAAGGAGTTGCCCTATGCGTCTGTCTTTCGCTCTGTGCCTATGCGTTGCAACTATTTCCTTTCCTCTGTCAGCAACTGAAGTGATGGCGCAGGGGGATAATATACAAAGTTTCGGTAACCGGAATATTGTTGCCTCGCTGGATGTGCAGGGAAAACTGACCTTGCACGCGATAGAGGATATAAGGACGCATACGACATTAAAGCCGGATGAGGCCTTTATCCTGATATTTCAGGACGGGCGCGAGGTGCGTGCTTCCGCTATGCGGCTTTTGGGCGACGCGGAAGTTACACCGATTGCGCCGGATGGATCGGCGTCACGTCTGGCAGCGCACAGCGCCGGGCAGCAGCTCTGTGCAGATCTGGTAGATGATAAAAACACGATGCGCGTGCGCTGGTGCATGATTGCGCGTGGCGAGACGCCCTATCTCCGGCAGGAAATCACCATTCAGGCTGAAAAACAGGCGTTGCCTCTGGCGGAGGTGCAGCTGTTCCATTTCCAGGATGCG
>JABDGA010000033.1:3462-17339 GCA_013286285.1 Alphaproteobacteria bacterium
CGAAAGCGC
Source organism: Alphaproteobacteria bacterium (assembly GCA_013286285.1). Lineage (GTDB taxonomy): Bacteria > Pseudomonadota > Alphaproteobacteria > Rickettsiales > JABCZZ01 > JABCZZ01. The sequence goes on from JABDGA010000033.1 coordinate 3,472, forward strand.
ATGTGGTGGGGGAAGTGGCCGGTTCTCCGATTGTGAGTGGGAATTTTTATCTGGGCGCGGAGCATCCGCTTTCCTACAGCATGGCAGAAGGAGGCGAAGCTATCGCCGGGGTGAAGCGCGTGCTGCCGCTCCATCCAGGGCAGTCTGTGACGTATTCTTCTGTGATCGGTACGGCGCGCGAAGGGCAACTGCGGCGTGATTTCCTGGCCTATGTGGAAATGGAGCGGGCGCATCCTTACCGGCCATTCCTGCATTATAATAGCTGGTACGATCTGGGATTCGGCAATCGTTTCGGTGCGGCAGGCGTAGTCGACAGGATGCGCGCATTTGGAGAAGAACTGGTCAAGAAGCGCGGCGTGACGATGGATTCGTTCCTGCTGGATGACGGCTGGGATAATGCGAATTCGTTGTGGGGATTCGAAAAAGGCTTCCCGGACGGCTTTACGCCGCTCAAGGATACTGCAAAACGCTATGGTTTCGGCATCGGCGTGTGGCTCTCGCCCTGGGGCGGCTATAACAAGGAGCGAGTGCAGCGTATTGCCTACGGCACCAAGCAGGGATATGAGATTGTAAACAGCGGATACGCCCTTTCAGGCCCTAAATATTATAAGAAATTTGAGCAGGTCTGCCTCAATTTCATCACACGGTATGGTGTGGACCAGTTCAAGTTCGATGGCACCGGCAATGCCGACCAGGTATTTCCCGGCAGCGCCTTCGACAGTGATTTTGCGGCGGCCATCCATCTGATAGAGCGGCTGCGGCGTGAAGACAGCCAACTATTCATCAACCTGACGACGGGCACCAAGCCTTCGCCTTTCTGGCTGCGCTATGCGGATTCCATCTGGCGTTCCGGCAACGATCACGACTTTGCCGGGGAGGGGAGCCAGAGGCAGCAATGGATAACGTACCGCGACGCGCAGACCTATAGCAATATCGTGCAGGCTGGCCCGTTATTCCCGCTTAATTCGCTCATGCTGCACGGCATTATTTATGCACAGAAGGCGGATCATCTGAATGACGATCCCGGCCATGATTTCGCCGCGGAGGTGCATTCCTATTTCGGCAGCGGGACGCAGCTTCAGGAGATGTACATCACGCCTGCGCTGCTGTCCCCGGCGGACTGGGATATAGTGGCGGAGAGCGCCAAATGGGCGCGCCGCAATGCCGCCATCCTGCAGGATACGCACTGGATTGGCGGCGACCCCGGCAAAGGCGAGCCATATGGCTGGGCTGCATGGGCGGCGGATTCGGGTATTCTGACATTGCGGAATCCTTCCGCGCAGCCGCAGAAGATTAATGTAGACGTGCAGCAAGCTTTTGAATTGCCAGGAGGCGCTGCGCAGCGTTATACGATGCACAGCCCATGGGCCGCGGATTCCGGCAAAAACCCCGTCGTGCTGGAAGCACGTCAGTCACATACGTTCGAATTGCAGCCTTTCGAGGTGATGACGCTGGAGAGTGTGCGTTAATTATAAGTCATTCCAAATAGAAATTATATCAATCGTCATCCCGTGCGCAAGCACGGGATCTCAGACTATTACCATGAGATACCGCGGTCTTCGCCGCGGTATGACGGTATGGGTTATGTATAAAAATTACTGAGAATGATTATAAATTCTGCCCGATAACCTCCTCACAATATTTCGCGAGTGCTTTACGTGAGGCAAACTCTGTTCCCTGCACGGCATCATGAAAGACCAGCGTTACGTCTACGGAACGCTGGCGTAGGAAAGTTATGAGATGCGGGAAGAATTCCATATCGCCATACCAGCCGACCTTGTGACGGTTATCGGAAATTAATGGTTCGCCGTTTAACTTTGTATAGAGAATGCTGACTGGCTGCACGGTGAGGTTATGCTGCTGGGCAATGCTGAAAAATGAGGATTTGAACGGTAGCAGGCCGGTGCCGTCATTGGTAGTGCCTTCGGGAAACAGGCTGATGACGCTGCCTTCTTTTACCGCCTCGTCGAGGTGGTTTTTATTCTGCAGTGTGTGTGTTGGGCGGCGGTCGATAAAAATGCAGCCAGTGATTTTACAGAAAAAGCCAATCACCGGCCAGGAGGCAACTTCGCTTTTGGGAGTGAAGCGTACTGGCATGCTGCTGCCGAGCGCAAACACATCCAGATAGGAGAAATGGTTGGAAATCACCAATAACGGAGCAGCTTTGGAAACAGCCCCGGTTCTCTTTACCCGGATGCCCCAGACCACACATCCCAGATAAAATGCCAGCCTTACGCAGGTGCTATTGGCATGGGCCGAAAGCTTCCTGGTGATAGTGAGGGGAAGCAGCATTCCCATCAGGATAAAGAGGGAAATCAGGGCGCGTGCGAATAAACGGAACATGGCATGGCTATTTTTTTTGCCGCCGGGGTGGAGTAACGTTGGGCATATTTCCCCGTCACCAGCGCGGTTTTTACCACAATGCCGACATCGATGGTGTTGCATTGCCGGTCAATCACGGCTCCCTGCCCGATATGGCTGCCCAGCCGCAAATAGCCTTTCACCAGGGCGGGAAGGGCGGCGAACGCTTCTTTTCTGTCGATACATTCCTTGGGCATCAGGTTCATTTCCACATACTCCTCCGGCAGCGCAACTGCGCGAATGGCCTCAGGCGCGGTATGGTAGTGGTAAAGATAAGACAAGGGCAGGGCATGTTCCTGAACGTTGATGCCGAAAAAACTGGCGCAGCCGAACATCAGGGTGATGTCATGCTGCGTGATATAGGCGGCGATCCCACGCCAGAGCAACTGCATGACTGCCCGGTTTCGGTATCCGGCGTCCACGCAGGAGCGCCCGAGCTCCAGTATTTCTCCCGCTTCGTTTTTGATGGCCGAGACATCGAATTCGCTTTCACTGTAAAACCTGCCGATATTGCGGGCAATACTGCGGCGCAAAAGGCGATACGTGCCTACGACCTGCTCGCGGGGAGCCGGCATATCGTAATCCAGCACCAACAGATGATCGCAATAATCGTCAAATATGTCGAAGTCACTTTTTACCTTACGCATCTCCTCAGTGGGAGAGCCGCCCATCTCTTCATAAAAAATACGGTAGCGGAGTTTCTGTGCTGCTTCTACTTCCGCTTTTGTCCTGGCAATGCGCACGGCAAGGCTGCCAGCATAAATCTCATCGAAGGAAGTTACACCGGCAAGTTCCATAAACATCATCATTCCGCATCCGTAAGCGGTATGCAATACAGTTCCAGCCGGTGATCTATCAACTTATAGCCGAATTTCTTGGCGATAAGCCGTTGTAGCTTCTCAATCTCCTCATTGCTGAATTCTATGACCTTGCCGCTTTTCATATCAATTAGATGATCGTGATGTTCATCCCCCATCTCTTCGTAGCGCGCGCGGCCATCCCCGAAATCGTGTTTTTCGATGATGCCTGCATCCTCAAACAGCCGCATGGTGCGGTATACCGTGGCGATACTGATTTTCGGGTCGAGTTTGTGGGCGCGGTGGTGGATCATCTCCACATCCGGATGGTCGCCGGATTCGGACAAGACGCGAATGATGATCTTGCGCTGATCCGTCATTTTGAGGCCGCTTTCCGCGCATTTCTTTTCTAAACGTGACAACATATACCCATGGCCACTCGGGAGTGGCCATGGGTATATGAAACTTCGCGTTTGAACGCGCGAGGTTTGCGCCGCGTGAGCTGAACGTAGTACACGGCAAGCACTTTCTTAGCGTGCAAAAGGTACAGGCAAATATTTGCATGGAACGTATTGGCAGGCAAGACAATATATGTCCTATGCCCCGAAAAGCCCTTTCAGAGCCTGCCCCGATTTCTACTCTGGCTTGCTGCAAACGCCAATTTTCTGCGCTTCGCTGCGCACGTACTTCTACGTAGGCTTACGCTGTGCTGTACAAAAAATATCGTTTTCGCTACGCGACAGCGAAACCGGTGCCAGGCTTTCAGAAGTCGGGTATATGTCTTAATTTCCTTGTGTTTAGGGCATTTTGCCTTACAATAAATACGTTTTTGACTGGGGATATTATGAATAAGAAGATAAAAAATCGGTGCTTATTTGTGGGTTTGCTGGCAGGGCTGCTATCGGTTCCCTGTGTGGGACAGGTGATAAATAACGTAGGCAGCGTCATCACCTGGTATAAGCCGGCAGCCGGGGTGAAATGGCAGATACAGCTGTCGGGCAAGGTGAATCCCAGTTACCCGGTGGCATTATATGATATTGATATGTTCGATTCCCCGGACGGGCTGATCCAGGCGCTGCATGCGTCAGGAAAGCATGTGATCTGTTATTTTTCTGCGGGCTCTTCTGAAAACTGGCGGCCGGATTTTTCCAAATTCCAGCCTACGGATATGGGGAATCCTCTCGAAGGCTGGCCAGGCGAGCGGTGGCTGGATGTACGTTCGGCTAACGTCAGGCAAATCATGCAGGCGAGAATGGATACGGCCAAGCAGAAAGGCTGCGATGGCGTCGATCCCGATAATGTGGACGGTTATACGAATAAGCCGGGTTTCCCCCTGACGGCCCAGGATCAGATTAATTATAACAGTTTCCTGGCCAATAACGCCCATCAGAGAGGCCTCGCGGTGGCTTTAAAAAACGATATGGATCAGATTAAAAATCTGGCGAGCCTGTTTGATTTTTCCGTCAATGAGCAGTGTTTTCAATATGACGAGTGTGATAAGCTGCAGCCGTTTATTGCCCTTAACAAGCCGGTGCTGAATATCGAATATAAGAAAGCATATGTCAGCAACGCCACGCAGCGCGCCGCGTTATGCAAGACTTCCATTTCCAAGAAATTCAGTACGCTTATCTTGCCGCTGGGGCTTAACGATAAATTCCGTTACAGTTGTTTGTAAGAGTAATAATGTATATAATCCAATATATTGTTAATATAAATTAATTTATATTAACAATTTCTGGACAAATTGGCTGTCTGCATGCATATTCCCATTTCGTTATTGCATCCCGAAAACGTAAAGGGTTAATCCATGGCCTCAATGAAGAAGTGGAAAACAGCCGGACTGATTATTCCTGCCTTGTTGTGCATTTTCTCCATTCTTCTTGCCATGGATCGCATCAAATCCCATAATCTCCCTGTGAGTGTTGTGGCTGGCAAGGCTTCGAGGGAATGGTACCGCCCCACTTCCTTTACCCACTGGCAGATTCAGCTGCAGGGAGAGGTGGATAGCCAGTATCCGGCGGAATTATACGATATCGATCTGTTTGATTCCCCGAAAAGTCTCATTGATCAACTGCACGCCTCTGGAAAGCATGTCATTTGCTATTTTTCCGCCGGATCCTCCGAGGACTGGCGTTCCGACGATTCGGAATTCCGCATCGAGGATAAAGGGAGTTCGCTTCAAGGGTGGAAAGGCGAACGCTGGCTTAACATACGCTCGGAGAACGTCCGCAATATTATGAAAACGCGAATGGATTATGCCAGGCAGCAGGGGTGCGATGGTGTCGATCCGGACAATGTGGATGCTTATAGCAATCCTTCCGGATTTTATTTCAGCGCTGAAGAGCAATTGGATTATAACCGCTTCCTTGCGAAAGAAGCGCATAAAAGGAACTTAGCCATCGCTTTGAAAAATGACTTGGAGCAGGTGGATGCGCTGGTGGATTATTTTGATTTTTCCGTCAATGAGCAGTGTTTTGAATATGAAGAATGTGAAAAGCTGAAGCCTTTTGCCGACAAAAACAAGGCCGTGCTGAATATCGAGTATAAAAGCAACTATGCCAATGTCGGCGAAAACCGGCACGAACTCTGCACTCGGTCCAAAGACCTGAAGTTCAGCACGCTCGTGCTGCCGATAAAGCTGGATGATACATTCCGCTATAGCTGCCAGTAGGCTTTACATGAAAGTCTATACTCACTTGCCTAAATTCCAATACGTATCTGTCATTCCGGCAAAAGCCGGAATCTCAGGCTTTCTCTATTAGATACCGCTGTCAAGCAGCGGTATGACGATATATTTTATTTAGAAGAATGAGTATAGTGTCGAGCAGTTGCTAACGGGCGGACGGCAATCCCTGCCGGATTGCCTATGGATAGAGAGATAACGCTAGAGATGGTAACAATACTGTAATTTGTTTTCCATGGAGTAAAATGGTACCTTTTTATAAGATATAGATAAGGCCGCTATTTCTATGAATTCAGCAAACCGGTACAATGAGCCAATTGATAAAGAGGACCAAAAACTTGTTGACCCCGTAGACAACAAGATGAGTAGGGCAGTCCGTATTGAAGCTCTTAAAAAAGAAAAACATAACGTGTTGCTCAGCGCACTGAAGGAAGGGGGCATAACGGCCTTGAAAGCTGCGGGAATTTTTCTACCTGGCGTCCTCTATAGTTTTACTTTGTATCCTTTTGTTTTCCCTAAGAACTCTAAAGACCTTCCCAGAGACACCAAGTTCATCCTCATAGACTGGGCAAAATGGACAGGTATAACTATGGCTGCTCTTGGTATTGGGGGAGCAGTAGGGGAAATCCATGAACAGATATCGTATAATAAAGAAATTGATAAGGATATTGAACGCCTCATTCAGGAAGGGCGCGAACAAGAGCGTGCTACTGTAGGGGCAGCAACAAACTTCAGGCACACGGACGGGCTTGACAAGCAACGGGCTGCAAAAACCTCTGCTCCAGAAACCTCATTCAGATAAGTTTCCTAAAACGTCGGTATGCAGAGTTCAATGTTGGCGTATGTCTGTGATGGAACGGCTTTATTTTTCTAAAATCGATCCACGCCCATCCCATCGAGGCTGATTTCCGTTGGGCGGCCTTCGATGATGTCGGTGATAAGGGTGGCGCTACCGGCGGCCTGAGTCCAGCCAAGTGTGCCATGGCCTGTATTCATATACAGATTATTGTATTTAGTTTTGCCAATAATCGGTGGGCCGTCGGGCGTCGAAGGCCTGAGGCAGGCCCATTCGCTTTCGGGTTTGTCATATTCGCATTTGGGCAGCAGCGCACGCACCGCTCTTGCAATGGGAGCCACACGTTCGGGACGTATTTTTGTATTATATCCGGAAAACTCCGCTGTCCCTGCGATACGCAGGCGATCGCCCAGCCTGCTATACACAATCTTATGCTCGGTATCGGTGAGACTCATTTTCGGCGTATAATGATTGGCCGGAAACGTAATGCTGTATCCCTTCATCGGGTAAACCGGCACGTGGATGCCGAGCGGCCTCAGATAGAGCGGGCTATACGACCCCAGCGACATGATATAGGCATCGCCCTTGAACACGCCCTTATCGGTGACCACAGAGTTAATGCGGCCTCCCTCCGTATCGAGGAACTTGATGTCGGTATTATAATGAAATACCGCTTTATATTCGCTCTGGCATAATTTTGCGAGGGCTTGTGTGAAGGTAAATGGGTCCCCGCTTTCATCAAGCGGCTGGTAGATCCCGCCTTTGATGGGGTTTCCCGCATGCTCCAGCATCGGCTCGTAATGCACGCATTTGTTATAGTCGGCAATTTCCGCAGGCGCACCAAACCTGTCCTGGAATTTCGCCTGTGCAATCGCGTTCTCGAATTCCTGCTCGTCGGAATAGATATGGAGGATGCCTTCGCGCAGATTATCAAACTTCACGCCACTGAACTGGCGGAACCATTCCATCTTTTTCTTGCTGTATAACCCCAGGCGTAAGAGCGTTACGCTGTTTGCCTGCGCGCGCGATTTACTGCAATTGGCGATGAACTTCAATCCCCATTTTATCATCTCCATATCTGCCCGGGGGCGCAGCACCAGCGGTGCGTCGTCCTTGAACATCCATTTCACGATTTTGGGAAATACTGCCGGGTTTGCCCAGGGTTCGGCATGGCAGAAACTCAACTGGCCGCCATTGGCAAAGCTGGTTTCCCTGGCGCTGGTATCCTTACGCTCGATGACTTCCACTTCATGGCCCCGGGCTCCAAGGAAATAGGCGGCGCTGACGCCGATCACTCCTCCACCTAATATCACGATTTTCATCCGCCAGAGCCCTTAAGTCCGTAATGCGAGTTGTGCGGTTCGAGCCGCGTAAGTATTAAATTTGCACGCGTCTTATGATTCGAACACGAGACGCATGCTATAGTAACTGTTTTGCTAAAACAATATGAAAGTCACACGCTGAAACTGTTCCCGCAGCCGCATTTCACCGTGGCGTTGGGATTGCGGATTTCAAACTCGGAACTGCCGAGTGTTTCCACGTAATCCAGGGTGGAGTTATTCATATAGCTTATGGACAGATCGTCAATGACTACTGTCGCTCCATTTTGGGTGATGACAAAATCCGTATCACCTGGAGGCGTGTTATTAAAATCAAACTTATACTGAAAACCGGAGCAGCCGCCGCCTAATACCGATATACGCAATACCGTGCCTTCCGGCTCGCCGCAGGTAATTTCCGCAATCCGCGCCGCAGCGCTATCGGTGACCGAGAATGAAGATTTTTGTAAAGCTTCCATGCTACTATTATAAAAGCTTTGCCTTATTCCGTCAATTGTTTGACTTCAGGCCACATCCACGACCGAAGTGATGTCCTCGACGTCCTTGCGCGCGGCTTGCAGGCGGCAGAGCGCATCAATATACGCCTTGGCGGAGGCGACCAGCGTATCGGTATCCGAGCCGTGGCCGTTGATGATGCGGGGGCCGTCGGTAAGGCGCACCGTCACTTCAGCCTGCGCGTCCGTCCCTTGAGTCACGCCATGCACCTGGTACAGTTTAAGCTTTGCCTCGTGCGGCACGAGGGTTTTTATCGCCTTGAACACGGCGTCCACCGGTCCGCTGCCCTCGGCGGTTACTGTTTCATTCTTGCCGTTCACGATAAGCGATAATTCTGCGGTCTGTTTGCCAATGGTGCCGCAGACCACCTTGAGCGCGCTGAACAGGATTGGATCGGCTTTTGACGTGGCGCGAGAATCCACGAGGGCGATGAGATCTTCGTCGTAAATATCTTTTTTCTTATCTGCCAATTCCTTGAAGCGTGCAAACGCGTCTTCAAACGCATTGTCGCCCAATTCAAAGCCGAGCTCCTTGATTTTATCCTTGAAGGCGTGCCTGCCGGAATGCTTGCCCATCACCAGATTGGAACGGGTAAGCCCTACGGATTCCGGCGTCATGATTTCATAGGTTCCGGCGTGTTTTAAAACCCCGTCCTGATGGATGCCGGATTCATGTGCGAAAGCGTTGGCACCGACAATGGCTTTGTTGTTCTGCACTTGCTGGCCGGTGACGGCGGTAACTAACCGCGACAGCCGCATGATATGCTGGGTGTTGATGCCGGTGGTGAAATGATATAGATCCTTACGCGTATGCAGGGTCATCACCACCTCCTCCAGAGAAGTGTTGCCTGCTCTTTCGCCAATGCCATTGATGGTGCATTCTATCTGGCGTGCGCCTGCCCGCACCGCGGCCAGTGAGTTGGCGGTGGCCAGTCCCAGATCGTTCTGGCAATGGGTGGAAATCACCGCCTTGTCAATATTGGGTACGCGGTTTTTGATGGCGGTGATGAGATCGTAATATTCATCTGGTACGGTATAGCCAACCGTGTCGGGTACGTTCACGGTGGTTGCTCCGGCTTTGATCGCCGTTTCAAATGCTTTGCAGAGGTAATCTACCGGCGTACGTGTCGCATCCATGGCCGACCATTCGACATTATCGGTGTATTTGCGCGCCAGCGCTACCGTGGAGGCAATCAACTCCAGTACTTCTTCGTTGCTCATGCGGAACTGGTATTGCAGATGGATGGGGCTGGTGGACATGAAAGTGTGGATGCGTGGATGCTTCGCTGGTTTTATGGCTTCTGCTGCGCGTTCGATATCAGCGGTTTTTGCGCGAGCGAGTGAGCATACCACGGCATTCTTTGTCCGCTTGGCGATGGCGTGCACCGCCTCGAAGTCGCCGTTGGAGGCCATGGCGAATCCCGCCTCGATTACATCCACCCCCATAGCGTCGAGGGCATCGGCGACGAGGAGTTTTTCTTCCAGGTTCATCGAATTGCCGGGCGATTGCTCGCCGTCGCGCAAGGTGGTGTCGAATATAATGATGCGTTCGGTCATATTGTTACTGGCGGTAGTTAGTAATGAGTACTGAGTAGCGGGCAAGATCTTTCGTTACTCGATACGCATTACTCGCTACTTCTCTTCATATTACTATCGTTCTCACCGGATAGCTGGCAAGCCTTTTATCGTGCGTGATAAGCGTCATGTTCTCACTTGCCGCCTGCGCCGCCAGCATCCTATCGAACGGATCGCCGTGAAGGCGAGGGAGCTTGCGCAACGCCTCGACATGCTTGTCAGTGATTGCCAGCACGTCGAAGCCGGTATCTGCGAAAGTAGAAAAGAACGCTTCCGGCAAATGAATTTTCTTTTTTGCCTCTTTGATCGCCAATTCCCAAGGACATATCACACTGTAATAAATTTCATAATTGGGGTTAAGCAATGTGTCAGCTATATGGGGAGGCAGGAAATGCGGCTGCACACGCGCCCAATACACAATATGCGTATCGAGCAAAAATCGCATCAGATCACATCTTCGTCATTATCATCCCCGAAAAACCATTCATCGGGCATTGGTGCATCAAAATCTTCTGGGATAGTAAATTGCCCTTTCATATCTCCCAGTTGTCTGCGGGGCTTTTTAAAAGCCGTAAGCTTAGCCACCGGCTTGCCGCCGTTGGTGATAATGACTTCCTCCCCATTGCTGACATTGCGCAGCAGCTTTGAAAGATGGGTTTTTGCTTCGTGAACGGATACAGTTTGCATGAAAATCATAATAGACTAACTTGACTAAGTATGTCAATATAATATTACTATTCAAATACTTCTCCTGCAGGAATCGGGTAGCCTTTCAGCATATTCTCTGCGGACATCGGCTTCTTTCCTGGGCGTTGCAGTTGCAGCAGCTTCAACGTGCCTTTGCCGCAGGCGATGGTAAGCGTGTTATCCAGTACTGTTCCGGGGGGCTGATTCTTTTGATCCCCGGTCACTTTTGCATCCAATATTTTTATATTCTCTCCCTTATAGATAAAGAACGCTCCAGGGCTGGGCGCAAGTCCCAATATCTTATGCTTAAGAGCCTCAGCTGGTGCTTTCCAGTCAATGCGGTATTCGTCTTTCAGAATTTTATGAGCATAGGTAATGCCTTCAGAGAGCTGCTTTACCGGTTTGACAATTCCACTCTTAACGTTTTGCAGGGTTTCAAGGATCATAGGCTTAGCCATTTGCGCAAGCGTGTCGTGCAATTCACCAGCGTTCATGCCCTCGGGAATGGAAAAACGCCGGGTCAGCAGCATATCGCCGGTATCCAGCCCGGCATCGGTCTGCATGATAGCTACCCCGGTTTCCTTGTCCCCCGCCATGAGGGTGCGCTGTATGGGCGCTGCGCCGCGCCAGCGCGGCAGAAGCGAGGGGTGCACGTTGATGCAGCCGAACCGGCTCGCTTCCAGGATTTGCGATGGCAAAAGCAGTCCATAGGCCGCAACGATGGCGGCATCCGCTTTATGTTCACGGAAGTTATGCTGGGCTTCCGCATCCTTCAGGGTTTTTGGCGTATAGACTGGAAGATGATGCGCTAGGGCGTATTGATGCACCGGCGAAGGCGTCTCTTTCTGGCCGCGCCCGGACGGGCGAGGGGGCTGAGTATAGACAGCGACTATAGTATGCCCGGCTTCCACTAGTGCGGAGAGTATCTGCACGCCAAATTCGGGCGTTCCCATGAAGATGAGTCTGAGTGTGTCGGCGGCCATAGCTCATTACTCGTTACCCACTACTAAACCTATGGCGGGAGTGACGGGGCTCGAACCCGCGACCTCAGGCGTGACAGGCCTGCGCTCTAACCAACTGAGCTACACCCCCGTAGAGCCTATGACGATTTCTACTATGCCTTGCTGCAAATGCGCTTTTTCACGCTTCCGGTGCTCACGTACTTTTATGTACGCTCCGCTCCGGTTCCTGAAAAAACGCATTTTCGCTTGCGGCTTAGCGAAATCGTCATAGGCTCTAAGCAAAAGCGGGGCAAGAAAAACCAGAAAAGGCAGAAAAAAGCAAGCGTATTTATTTTTTACTATATTTCTCCTAAATTAAGTACATAATCTGGCGGGGTTGGAGAAGAAATCACTATGTTTCAAGGAATATATACGGCGCTGATCACGCCGTTTAAGGATGGAAAACTGGACGAACCTGCATTCAGGGCATTCGTCGAATGGCAGATTAACGAGGGAGTGCATGGGCTTGTACCGTGTGGAACCACCGGCGAGTCGCCAACGCTATCGTATGAAGAGCATATGCGGGTGATATCGATTTGCGGCGAAGTGGCGGCAGGCAGGGTGAAGGTGCTTGTCGGGACCGGGGCCAATTCCACCGACGAAGCTGTCATGCTCACGGAACATGCCAAAAAAGCAGGCGCGGACGGTGCGTTGGTCGTGGCTCCCTATTATAACAAGCCGACCCAGGAGGGGATCTACCAGCATTATAAGGCCATTGCCGAAGCGGTGGATATTCCAGTGGTGGTGTATAACGTTCCGGGGCGGACGGCGGTGGATATAAAAGATGAGACCATTGCCCGGTTGGCCAGGATACGCAATATCGTCGGTGTCAAGGATGCCACCGGCGATCTGGCGCGGGTCAGTATCCTCCGTATGCTGGCAGGTAAGGATTTCCGCCAATTGTCAGGCGAGGATATGACGGCGGTGGCCTTCAATGCGCAAGGCGGCGTAGGATGCATTTCGGTGACGTCCAATATCGCGCCGCGTTTATGTGCTGAAGTCCAGAATCTTACGCTTAAAGGCGATTTCTCCGGCGCGCTCAAGGTACATGACCGATTGGTACCATTGCATCAGGCAATGTTCCTAGAAACCAATCCCGGCCCGGTCAAATATGCCGCGTCTCTGCTTGGCAAATGCCAGCCGGATCTGCGCCTGCCGCTCGTGGAGCCTTCTGAGGGAGTAAAGGCGCGTGTGAAAGAGGCTATGCAGGAATTACGCGTGGCAGCTTAATTATTCATCATCCCTTAAAATCCGTTCGGCATCGCCTTTGGGATCATCGAATTGGCCGTTACGCAGCGCCCAGAAGAACCCGGCAAGGGCAATCCCACCGATAGTCAGTGCGATGGGAATGAGATACAACAACACGTCCATCAGTGTTTTCCCATACGGTTAAGCCTCAGGGCATTCAGGATCACAATAATAGACGAGGACGACATGGCGGCGGCGGCAATCAGCGGAGTTACGCTGCCCGCCATGGCCAGCGGCACGGCGATGATATTATAGGTAAATGCCAGGGCGAAGTTTTGCTTGACCAGCCTCCTGCTGGCCTGCGCGATGTGAATCGCCTCCAGCACCGGCGAAAGCTTCTCGCCCTGGAATACGATGTCAGCGGCGTTCTGGGTGATATCTATGGCTGAGGACGGCGACATGGACACATTAGCGCTGGCAAGGGCAGGGGCATCGTTGAGGCCATCTCCCACCATTAATATATGATGGCCTTGCGCCTGCAGGGCGTGGATACGTTTGGTTTTTTGCACCGGCGTTATGCCTGCCGTAACATCCTGGATTCCCAGCGTTGCGGCAATGGCACGCGCCACTGGCTCGCGGTCGCCGGAAAGCAGGAGTATATTGAAGCGCTGCCGGGTCAGTTCCTGTACCGTTTCTATAGCATCCGGCGATGCGCTGGAGCGGCTGGCGACCGTGGATACTATCATATTCGATAAAACGGGAACCCTGACGCTGGGAAAACCGCAATTAAGCGGCGCAGGCACGTACCGCCTGCAGGATTTACAGCTTGCCGCCTCGCTTGCTGCTCATAGCAAGCACCCGCTATCACGCGCCATCTGCAATGGCTGGAACGGGGAACTGCTGGCACTGGAAGTCACAGAGGATCCGGGCAACGGACTAAGCGCAC
>JABDGA010000034.1:0-16450 GCA_013286285.1 Alphaproteobacteria bacterium
TTGCCGTTTTTCAGGTCTTCGATTTCGGTCTTGCCGCGCATGATCACGGAGCCGCGCCCGGTATGGGCGGCGTTGATACTGCCGGAACGTCCCAGAATGATGGCTCCGGTTGGGAAGTCGGGGCCAGGGCAGACCTGAAGCATATCGTCCACGGTGGTGTCGGTATTGTCGATATAGAGGCAGCAGGCGTCAATCACTTCGCCCAAATTATGGGGCGGGATGTTGGTCGCCATGCCTACGGCGATGCCGCCTGCCCCGTTGACCAGAATATTGGGAAACTGCGCGGGGATGACGGTAGGTTCTTTCTCGGAACCATCGTAATTGTCCTGAAAGTCTATGGTTTCCTTGTCAATATCGGTAAGCAGCGCATGGGCGGCTTTGGTAAGGCGTGATTCGGTATAACGCATTGCGGCGGCATTATCGCCATCCATTGAACCAAAGTTACCCTGGCCGTCCACCAGTTGCAGGCGCATGGAAAAGCTTTGCGCCATACGCACCAGAGAGTCATAAATCGCCGAATCGCCATGTGGGTGGTATTTACCCATCACTTCACCGACGATGCGGGCGGATTTGCGGTAAGGCCGGTTCCAGTCATTACCGGTTTCATGCATCGCGTACAGGATGCGCCGGTGCACCGGCTTCAGCCCGTCACGCACATCGGGCAGGGCACGTGAGATGATCACGCTCATCGCATAGTCGAGATACGACCGGCGCATTTCGGATTCGATGGATACCGGCTGAAGATCGGATTTTAACGACGAAGATTCCACAAGTTACACCCTTACGCTATTGGACGCCGTATTTTTACCCCAGCCTCAGGAGATGTCTAGCGAAAACTGCCGGTTTTCAACGGCAATGTCATAAAAACGTAATATTCCTGTGGTAACGTTAAGAGTATGGCAGTCGCAGAGGCAGAATTACATCCCGATCTCTCCCGTATACATGCGTATTCACGCGAGGATAAAGGCCACTCTCCGCCCGCAGTCACTCATTTTATCAATGGGCAGAAAAACCTGTATTATATTAACGCCAGCCATAACTATGGCAGCGGCACTTCCAGGCCGTTGGAGACGCCGACCTGCCGGACGATTGAGCAGGCCATCGTGCGGTATAAGCCGAAATGCGTTGTCGTGGAGGCGTTGCATGCGAATGATGGCCTATCTCCGCCTGCCATATTGAATCAAGCGAGGCGTAGGGTGGAAGAGGCGAGGAGCGGCAAACCCGTTCTCGATGAATGGGAATACGCGGCTGTTCTTGCGGATGAAAACGGGATTCCTTTTATCGGCGGGGAGCCGCCCGGTCCATTGCTTCTCAAGGAGATGGCGGCGCAGGGCTATTTCGCTAAAGATGTGATGGCGTATCACCTGCTGCGCCGGATTCCGTATGAGAAATATTATGGAAGAATGCAGGATGAGGCGCAGTTTGTCCGTGATGCGGAGCAATATTTAAGAGAAAGTCCGGAATTCAAGCATATTCCGCCGCAGGATAGGTTGACGGTGGAAGAGTTCAGGGTGTGGTACGACCAGCATAAGTCGGAAAACAAAAATTATCTTGATGCTGACAGCGATTTAACCCCTTTTTCGGATAAAGACGCGACGTATCTTCAGATTATGAGCTATGCAGAGATGATGATTCGAGACAAAAGCGCCATCAGCACCATTTCCGATGCGCTTAATACGTATGGTGATGTTCTGGTCATCTATGGCGGCTCACATCTGACGACATCCCGCCCTGTATGGGAGCAGATGTTCCAAAGCAAGGGAGAAACCGTGCAGTTGGTGCCGGATGACAGGAAGTTGTTGCCTGTAGCGCCCGCCAAAAGCGATCCTATCGTTCCTCATAACCCGCCCGCAAAAAGGAATATAATCATCAAGGTCGCAGCCGGTGCATCCATTGCGCTGGCAGGGCTGATGACTGCCGATTTCCTGCTCCAGCAGGGCAAGGCCAGCAAGAAGGTGCTTGAGTCGGTAAGGGGATGGGTAGGGCGGTGATTTATCGCGTTGCTACTAACGTTTTCGTTGTATCCCTAGTTGCATCTCGCCCTTTATCAGGGAATACGGCTGGAACAGTAGGTTCTAGCAACTCTTGCTTTAGCTCTTCTGACAATAAGGGGGATTTTTTAAGGCCTTCCATAACCTGACCCCTAATATCCGTAACCGCACTACGCGCCATACCCTGAAAAACCGGGTTAGCGGGGTCTAGTGCATTGATTTCACCTTTAACGATGCTTGCTATTATTTCCTGTTTTTCAGCATCCGGAATAGTGATGCTTCCATTTACACTGCTTATTATCTTCTCTATGCCTTCTACAATGCCGACAGCCATTGCTTTTCTGTCCTCTTGTGGCACTGCGCCGCCATCCCACACGCCGCTATAACTAAATTTATTTATAACCTTTCTTAGCTCGCCGGTGATTGGATCCGGGTATTCTTCTATAACATCGGGATTATCACCCCATCTATAAATTTTGATCCGCCCATCTTTGATTTCTGTTCTCTCTCCCATAGAAACTCTCCATAGTATCTTGTTTGTGCAAACTTAATTGTATAATTATTAACAAAATAGAAATGACAATAAAAGTTACAGTTTTATGACAGTTTCGTTAACCAACATACTTATAAAACATGCACATACATTACATCACCAACACCCGTAACGGCCTGAAAGTCGGCGAACGTAACCAGGCCTTAGGCGTGGTCGACGCGCTGCGGGTGTCTTACCCGGATGCGATTATACTGGAGCATGATGTCAGCGAAATCGGTCATCTCAATGTTATTTTGCAGAAATTCAATACGGAACAACATGTGATTATCGGCGTTAGCGATAGCGGCGTCCAAGCTTTCAGCCAGTTACCGGCGGGTAAAAGGCATGTCGGGGTGCTGATCGGGCATGAAACGCCTGAATATTTGGAAACTGTTGCGGATAAGATCAGCATTCTTGCGATCCCGTCTTATGTAGAGCATTGTCCTGCAGCGGTTACAGGGGTGAACATTATCCGCACAGACGGGGTGGCGAACACCATGACTGTAGAAAGGGTCGCGAGTGCGTACCGCGACTGGCAGGATAAATTTCTGGTGGATAAGGATCAGCCGGTGATTGTCGCCATGCTAGGGGGAGCGGTTGACGGAAGAGATTTTTTGCCTGAAGAAGCTGAAAAAATGGCGGAATATATAGCACAGCTGGCAAAAAGAACAGGCGCATATATCCTGGCCAGCAACAGCCCGCGCACAAGGCTTCAGGATACGGAAGCCTTTACGGATATTCTGAACCGTTCCGGTTATGATAACGTATTCTTTCCTTTTTACATGAAAAATCAGAATAATGAGACTCCGTATCGTGCCATGGTCGGGATGGCTACGAAAGATCCCAGAAACCGGATAATTATCACCAGCGATTCCGTTTCCATGCCGTGTGAAATAGCGCGGGTAGTGCCGTCAGAGCAAATCTATCTGTATCCGGTCAGCAATCTCAACCGGCAAAACCGGGAATTTGTCCGGTGGATGTGCGTGACCGGGCGGGCGAGGAAAGTGGATGCGGAGCATTTTACGGAAGAGCATCTGCCAGGGCCACCTACGCCTCTCATGGACGCCGCCGGGCAGATAGCAAGGGCAGTATTGGGCAAAATATAATTAATAAAAATTAATATTTTATTAATAATAGAGATATACAAATAACGACTTCAATAATATAATCGTCGCTAATACTGGATTTCCATAACATGAATTTTCAACGATGAAAGTTCACGGTTGGAAAATTTTCAGCGAAATGCTGGGTATTGTAAGAAGCAATGAGGCTTCTATCCTCGTAGTGCGTTGATTTCTGGTTAATACCAGAAAGGAGCCATATGAACGCACCGAAAAAGCGCAGGGGATGTTTAATAAATCCCCTGTTATGGAGTCTCTTGGGGGGAATGGCGTTGGCGGTCGCGGCGATGATTTTTTTGGGCAGCCCGTCCCAGCCTACCCTTAGAAATCCGTTCGCTGGTCAAGCGCCGACTGCGGTGGTGTCTCCTTCGTCTTCGTCACTTACCTGTGACAAGGGTGACCGGGAAATTGACATCGACTTCGGGAACGGAGATGTCTATAAAGACGTCATCCTTATCCCGGTTGATGGAACGCCGTATGGTGTTTCGCAGCAGTTGTGGATTTCCGCTGGGAAAGTGGGGATCCATAGTCAGGATATTAAAGTGGTCCATGGACTCCCGCAAGGGATGAACTATTGGGTTGCAATTGAGAATAATGGCCAGTGTTACTGGCTCTATTCTGCCAACCCAGGCCAAAACGTTGACGGAACCTTGGTCGGTCCCGCCAAGGCGGTGCCCGGAACAGGAGCGCTGCCCTTCACTCAATGTTGAGTGAAGTTCCAAGAAGCTGGAAGGAAATGACAACGAGGTCATCTCCTTCCGGTGGTCTTTGATAGTATGGTTATCCTACATCTTATCCCATTTTTACAGTTGTCATCACGGAGCTGAAGCCGGTGAAGCCCTGCGACCAAAATCATGAGCTGCTGAGTAAGCTTGCGTTACAGATTTGCACAACTTTAATAAGTAGTGTATGGGTATCTCAGTAACTACTTAAAAGAAAGATAAATTATGAACGATAATCCGGCATTCCAGAAGATAGAGGAAACCATCAAAAACAACCCGGTGGTGCTTTTCATGAAGGGTACCAAGGCTATGCCGCAATGCGGTTTTTCTTCTACGGTGGCGCAGATTCTCACGCGCTGCGGTGTAGAGTTCAAGGATATAGACGTGCTTGCCGATAGCGCCATACGCGAAGGCATCAAGCAGTTCAGCAACTGGCCGACCATTCCCCAATTGTATATTAAAGGGGAATTTATCGGCGGCTGTGATATTGCGCGGGAAATGTACCAGGCGGGTGAGTTGCAGGCATTGTTGAAAGAGAAGGGGTTGGGTGCTGCATGAAAGTAGCGATAGCAGGGTGTGCCGGACGCATGGGGCAGGTGCTGGTGAAAAAAATCCTGGCAACGCCGGGCATGGATCTTACCAGCGGCAGTGAGCGTATCGGCAATAAGCTTGCGGGTAACGAAGTGGGCAGCGTGGTGCAGATGTCGACACCGGGAGTATTGATTACTACCGATCCGGAAAAATTATTTATTAAGGCGGATGCAGTGATTGATTTTACCACTCCGGAATACAGTCTGCTGTTGGGCGAACTAGCCGCTAAACATAAAAAGATTCTGGTCTGCGGCACCACTGCCTTATTGCAGGAAGGGGTGGCAGTGCTTAAAAAAACATGCAAAAAAAGCCACGATTGTCTGCTCGCCCAATATGAGCGTCGGGATTAACCTGATGCTGGGACTTGTAGAAAAGATCTCTTCCATTTTAGGGCCGGAGGAGTGTGACGTGGAGATTGATGAGATGCATCATCGCTTCAAAGTGGATTCCCCATCCGGAACGGCGCTCACCATTGGCGCTGCCGTGGCGCGCGGCAGGGATGCGCAATTGGCCGATATACGTGCCGATTACCAGCAGTCCACGCTGGCAGCGCGCAAGCAAGGTGCCGTTGGGTTTTCCGTGCGGCGCGGCGGCGATGTCATCGGCGAACATACAGTGACGTTTGCCTGCGTGGGGGAGCGGCTCGAGCTTGCCCACAAGGCATCCAGCCGGGAAATTTACGCGACCGGCGCGGTTCGTGCAGTCCAGTGGGCCAAAGACAAGCCAGCTGGATTCTATACGATGAGAGATGTATTAGGGATATAAAACAATTTTAAAACTTCCGTGGGTACGCGGAGGAATTCTATATGACGACCCCGAGAAGCGAGGGGGTAAGCGTCAGCGATGGGGGCAAACTATACTTGCCCCCTTCCAAAATAATTACTGTACAATTTTCCAAGATCCATCCGGCTGGCGGCAGGCCTTGCCATAGGCATTCTGGCTCTGGCCACCTACGATAATCGTCTGCTGGAACTCGCGGCAATAGGTGCCGTCAGCAGTCTGGTAGTACGCCTGTGGAGTGATGGTTCCGGAATTGCCGCTCTGCGGATTTCTCCAGGGCAGCGGCTGGCCGGGCTGATTGTTTTCAAAGGCGCGCTGTGCAGTCTTGTTGGCCATGGCTGCGTCTGCGTTATCCAGTGATTTTCCGATGGAACTGCCGGCAAAGCCGCCAAGGATGGCACCTGCTGCGGTGCTGACGATTCTGCCTCTGCCGCCGCCGATGGTAGAGCCGATGACCGCACCGCCGACGCCGCCCAATACGGTTCCGATATCCTGTTTGGAGATACCGCCGGTATCCTGGCCTGCCCCTGGAGGCGGCGGATTACAGCCTGCAAGTAAGGTGGTGACAAGCGCCAATGCGATAGTTTTCTGGAGTTTCATATCATGTCCCTTGGATGGTTGGATTTTTTATACGGGCTATTTATTCCATATCTTTGTTATGTTATCAATAAGAAGATAATTACCATTTCATTAACTCTTCATTACAAAACAGGTCATCTTGCACGGGCACACCCATATATCTTACGAGGAGGCGGGCCAAAGTATGCGCATGGCGTCGCTGCTTTCGGTTATCGTCGGCGTTATTCTCGTGGCGATTAAAGGCGTAGCGTGGCTGATGAGCGATTCACTCAGCATGATGTCCTCGCTTGCCGATTCCATGCTGGATGTCATGGCTTCCACGATGAATTTCGTCGCGATACGTTACGCCCTCCAGCCGCCGGACAAGGAGCATCGTTTTGGTCATGGCAAGGCGGAAGATCTGGCGACGCTGGCGCAATCCACCTTTATCTGCGGTTCCGGTGCTTTCCTGATGATTGAGGGAATAAAGCGCATATTCTGGCCGGAGCCGGTATATAATACCACGGTTGGCGTGGGGGTGATGATCGTATCCATATGCTTTGCCGGTTCTCTGGTGATGTATCAGCGTTACGTGGTGCGCAAAACTTCCTCCTCCGCCATTGCTGCGGATGCCTTGCATTACTTTGCTGATCTGATCAGCAATGCCGGAGTAATTGTTGCTTTAATCCTTACGGCTTCGTTTGGCTGGAAAATCGCCGATCCGTTAATTGGGCTGCTGATTGCGGGCTATATCATTTACGGGGCATGGCAGATGGGGCGCAAAGCATTTAACAATCTGATGGACCGGGAGTTCTCCGACGAAGAGCGCAACAAGATCAAAAGTATCGTGCGTGAGTTTCCTGAAATAAGCGGCCTGCATGAATTGCGCACCCGTAAATCAGGGCTTCATAGATTTATCCAGTTCCACCTCGATTTCAATAATGAAAATATTACCTTAAAGCAGGCGCATATCATTTCTGATAAGATAGAAGATGCCTTGAAGCTGGTATTCCCGCATACGGAAATACTGATCCATCAGGACCCGCTGCATGGGGACAGGAATTAAGCCTAAGAGTTGTAATAAAGAATTCATAAATTTCCGCTTTAAGTATAATAATCAGAAGTGTGAAATCTCTACCAATTCTGTTTTGGTGTCTTTTGCATAAATTATTTTAGGGTTTATGAAAGTCCAAATCTATACGGCATCTCAATGATAGCCTGGAAGCTTGAAAGTACTTAGTTCTTAAAGACAACCCATGTGTTGTCTGAAAGGAGAAAATCCATGCCGGCGTTACAAGAGATTCTTAATCTTTTACAACAGGTGTTGAGATTAGCGCAAACTTTGGAAATTGTGTTGGGTATTGCTACGATTGTATTATTAATATTTGCCTTGTTTGCGTTAAGTGACGGGGAAGCTCTCTTAGTAAAGTTCTTCTATGTTACTATTATAATAGGTGGATTTGGGCAAGGAGTCATACAGGGCGCTGGCAACGTAGCGGGGATCTTTACTCTAATTGCCATGCTTCCAGGGTTATTGGGTTTATTGGTTCGTGCTGGTTTAAGGATGCCGGATAATTTTGCCAAGCGGCTTGGTAATGTTACTATTGTCGGTAGTTTTTTATTGGCGCTGACATTGGGGCTGTGGCTTGGAGGGCATGATGCTCTCTTGGCATTACTCTTGCTGATCGCCTATAGCTTCTGGACAGTAGTATTACTATTCGTTTTGTGGCAACTGTGGCGCGGGATGATTTGGCTTTTCCGACCGCATCGCCATAACTAGTGAAGCGGGCTTGCCTTATAGGCAAGCCCCTTCCGTTTTAAAGGCAAGATATCAGGCGAAGTTATTTTTTAATTCATACACTGTTTCCCCCCCCACTACCGTGCGGATGGCACGGCCTTTGGCTTGCCAGTTATCAAACGGAGAGTTTTGCGATTTGCTGACGAAGCTGTCCGGCTGGAGCGTCCACGTATGGTCGAGATCAATCAAGGTCAGATCGGCGGGGGCGCCTTTTTTCAGCCGTCCCGCATTTACGCCGATAATGTCGGCGGGTTTATAGGTCATGGCGGCCATAATATCCCGCAGCGGTATGATTTTCCTGTGATAGAGATCCAGCGACAGCGGCAACATGGTCTCCAGCCCGACAATGCCGACGGCGGCGGTGGTCATGGGCACGCGCTTGCTTTCCTCGTCATGCGGTGCATGGTCGGTCGCTATGGCGTCAATCGTGCCGTCTTTCAGGCCCTCAATGAGGGCAAGCCGGTCCTTCTCGGCACGCAACGGTGGATTCATCTTGCAGAATGTGCGGTATTCGCCGACGGCTTCATCGGTCAGAGTAAAATGATGTGGCGCGACTTCCGCGGTCACGCGCAGGCCTTTTTTCTTGGCTTGCCGCACGGCGTCCACGGCCTCCGCGGTGGTGATGTGCAGCACGTGGTATTGTCCGCCGGTCAACTCTGCAAGAATAATATCGCGTGCGACAATCACGGCTTCGCAGGCATTGGGACTGCCGGGGAGTCCCAGCCGTGCGGACACTGCTCCCTCATTCATGCATCCATTCGCTCTGAGGTTCAGATCCTCGGCGTGCTGCGCTATGGGCACGCCCAGTTCGCGCGCGTAGGTAAGCGCGCGGCGCATGAGTTGTGCGTTCATTACCGGCAGGCCGTCATCGGTAAATCCTACCGCGCCTGCTTCCTTCAAAAGCCCCATCTCGGTGAGCGCTTCGCCCTTCTGTCCCATGCTGATGGCGGCATAGGCGCGGACATTCACATATCCGGTTTCGCGCGCCTGGCGGCGGACGAATTCCAGCACGGCGACATTGTCGATGACTGGTTTGGTGTTGGGCATGCAGACCACTGTGGTGACGCCGCCTGCCGCGGCTGATTTGCTGCCCGTCTGTATCGTCTCTTTATATTCTTCCCCCGGCTCGCGGAAATGCACCTGGATGTCCAGCAGCCCCGGCGTCATCAGGTGTCCCTTGCAGTCGATGACTTGCGCATCTTTCGGCACGCCGTCTTTAAATAATGTAGGGCCAAAATCAGCGATAGCGTTACCAATGGTCAGCAGTGCGCCGTTAGTATCCAGACCACTTTCCGGGTCGAACAGCCGTGCATTGATATATGCCACTTTATGGTCAGGTGCGAGCGCGTGGGTAGGGAGGGTAAACATCTGCTTCATGATACTACTTCAATCTATGGGATAAAATTTCCAGCACCGCCTGACGCACGGCGACGCCCATTTCCACCTGATCCAGTATTACGCTGCGATTTAAGTCATCCGCCAGTTTGGTATCTATTTCTATTCCCCGGTTAATCGGGCCGGGATGCATGATGAGTGCGTCCGGCTTGGCAAGCGCGAGCTTGTTTTTATCCAGTCCCCAGAAATGGAAATATTCGCGTATGGAGGGGATGAAATTATTTTCCATCCGCTCTAATTGCAGGCGCAGCATCATGATGATGTCGCAGCCTTTTATGCCTTCGCGCATGTCGGTAAATACTTCCACGCCCAGTTTCTCCGGTTGCGGCGGCAGGAGGGTCGGAGGGGCGATGATTCGTACTTCCGCACCCATGGTGTTGAGCAATAGTATGTTGGAGCGTGCCACGCGGCTGTGGAGCACGTCGCCGCATATGGCGACCTTGAGTCCCTTAATCTTGCCTTTTTTGCAGCGTATGGTCAGTGCGTCGAGCAGCGCCTGTGTCGGATGTTCATGGCTGCCGTCACCAGCATTGATGACCGCACAGTTCACCTTGTGTGACAACAGGTGCACCGCGCCGCTCTCCGGGTGGCGCACGACGATAAAATCCGGGTGCATGGCATTGATGGTCATGGCGGTGTCGATGAGGGTTTCACCTTTCTTCACCGAAGACGTGGCGACCGACATGTTGATGACGTCCGCGCCCAGCCTTTTCCCGGCAAGCTCGAACGACATACGCGTGCGGGTGGAGTTTTCATAAAACAGGTTGATGAGCGTGCGGCCCTTCAGTATGACATGCTTTTTGTCAATCTGACGATTCTTTTCAATATACCCTTCCGCCAGATCCAGTATGTGATTGATATTCTCCCGGGAAAGATTTTCAATACCAAGCAGATGCGGGTGCTGATAGGCAGAGGATTCGCTATGTGCAGGCTTATTATTCATGTTACCGCTTGTGATACGCTTACCATACTAGTATAGTTCCACGAGAATTCAATCCTTTTTCAGATGTGGTATACATGCGTCCCATTGCTTCTCTTCTTGCCATGCTTTCCTTGAGCGTGTCCGTTTTGGCTCTTTCTTCCTGCGAGCGCGATATAAAACCCCAGCCCGATATGAGGGCGGAACTGGACAAGATCAAGGGACCGGATACGGGATCTATCGATAAAACCATGTCCACGCAGGCGGAGCAGGCGATCAGTAATCATAATTTCCGGCGTGCTGCCCAGATGTACCGGCAGTTGGTTGACATGTATCCCGATAAGAAGGAATATGCGGTTGCGCTTGCGGACTGCCAGCGGCGGCTGGGTGATAGCGATGCGGCGCTCAGGACAATAGAGCCGGTGGTGAAGAAAGAACCTTCCAATGCGCCTGCGCTTGAGGTGAAAGGGCTTGCGTTGATGAGTGTGGGCGAGTTTGCGGAATCCACAAAAACGTTTGATAGTGTCATGAATATTGACGGCAAGCGCTGGCGTACCCTGAATGCGTTAGGGATTCTGTTTGCTATGAAGAAGATGAACCCCGAAGCTATCAAATATTATAACTCGGCGCTCGAAGTAAGTCCCGATAATGCCGGGGTACTTAATAACCTCGGGCTAGCGCTGGCGATGGACAAGCAGTACGACAAAGCAATAGAATCGCTGCTGCGCGCGCGCCGCCATGTGGAAGCGGGCAGTCAGGAACTCAAGCATGTGGATCTGGATCTGGCGCTTGTCTATGCAATCGACGGAAAGCTGGATGAGGCCGAGCAGGTTTCCTCGCCGCATTTGAGCAAGGCCGCGCTCTATAATAATATGGGTTTTTATGCCTATATTGCCAAGAATAAGGAGTTGGCGAAAAGTTACTTGAACATGGCGCTGACCCAGAACCCGATGTATTATGAACGGGCGTGGAAGAACCTGAGTGCGGTCAATGGCGATGTTTCTTCCGAATCCAATGCGGAGGATACGCCTCCGGGGGATGAATTTGCCAAGGACAGGGCGAAGTTCAGTGAAGAGGAAAAGGGGAAAGATGCTGCGCCCAGCGTGAAGTCAAAGCCGGACGCCAAAACAGTCGACGCTTCGGATAGCGCTGGTGATGATACGAAGGCTAAGAAGAGCGTGGTCCCCCCAGCTGTTTCCGCTAAAATGATACCTGAGATTTCCGTCAAGGCAGCGACGGATACAGTGAAACCCGCAGTAGCCGCTATACCGGAAAAGAATTTTCCGGTGCCTGCCGACGTTAAAAAACAGGATGTGGCAAAGCAGGATGAAGCGTCGTCTCCCGGAATCAAGCCGCCGGATACGTTATTCGTCACGCCGCCTCAGGCAGTGCCGCCTATTTCCGTCACAGCCCCGGCTACGCCTCAATAAACGCTATCCCACTGTTGCCATCGGCCTTCAGCGCGATTTTGCCCTCCAGCAGGCGTAATGCCTTCTCTCCGAATATCGCATGACGCCAGCCATGCAGGGCTTTTATATGGTTTCTCTTGCCGTTTGCCAGCAGTTCAAGCTCGTCTTTATCAGCAATCAGGCGCGGCACCACCTGGTTTTCACCGGCGCAGGCCTTTAACAGCAGGCGCAGCAGATCCACCAACGCTTCGTTGCCCGGCAGGAATGAAGGCCGGGGTGGCAGTTGCGGGTAAGCGGAAGTGGGCAGGGACTGTACTTGCTGCAGCGTATGAAACAGCGGATCATAGTGCGTGGCGGACATGGTCGGATGAAACCCACGGATTTTTTGCAGCGCGGCGAAATTTTCCGGTTTCGCCTGCGCAACTTCGGCCAGGGTTTCGTCTTTCATGATGCGGCTGCGCGGCACGTTGCGATCACGTGCGGTAAGCTCACGCCAGCGCCCGGCTGCCTGAACGTAGGCCAGATAACGCGGCGATGCATTGCGCAGGCGGAGTTTCTTCCATGCCTCGTCCGGATTGTTTTCATAAGTTTCCGGGTGCGACACCGGCTCCATTTCTTCTTTTATCCAGTCTTTGCGCCCGGTTTCCAGGAGGCGGCTGGCAAGCGCGCTGTATATGCCGCGCAGGTGCAGCACATCGTCCAGGGCATATGCCAGTTGCTTATCCGTGAGTGGGCGGTGTGACCAGTCGGTAAAGCGTGATGATTTATCAATAGCAATGCCCAGTATCTTCCCGACCAGCGTTTCGTACGAGGCGGATTCGCCGTAGCCGCACACCATCGCGGCGATCTGGCTGTCAAAAACCGGCGTCGGCAGCGTGCCCATGGCGTGATAGAAAATCTCCATATCCTGCCGGCAGGCATGAAACACTTTCAGCACGGCGGGATTGGCAAGCACCTTGTAGAATGCATCCAGATTAATTCCCGGCGCCAGCGGATCAATAATGGCTGCGCTGTGTTTGCCTGCAGCCTGAATGAGGCAAAGCTGCGGGTAATAGGTTTTTTCGCGCATGAATTCGGTATCGACCGTGATGAATTCCTCCTGCGCCAGTTCCATGCAGAAAGCCTCCAGCGCGGCAGTATCGGTGATGACATTTATCATGTATGTTCTTTCATGAGGTTTTAGCCGTCATACCGCGATTTAATCGCGGTATCTGATGCTGTGATCGTCTGAGATGCCGTGGTCAAGCCACGGCATGACGTATATAAATTATTTGAGGCGACTATACACATAAACCGTTGCGACGCAATTGGCTATGGCGAGAGTGAGGAAAATTTCCGGGATGGTGAATTTCAGCTTCAGGAGGAAAACAATGAGCAGCGCGGAAATCACCATGAACAGGGAGTTGATCACGTTATTGGCGGCGATAATCCGTGCACGCTGCTCTGCGGGGCTTTTACTCTGGATGAGCGCATAGAGTGGCACGATATACAATCCGCCGCACACGGAAATGAAGAAAAGATCGGTAAGGATACGCAGGTTTGCAGCATGGGCAATAAATGCATGTGCGCTTGCCAGATTGGTATCTAAGAGGAATGCATGTTGCGAGGCGTCATAGAAATCTGTGGTAAAAAAGGAAATGCCGATCATGCCGGTGGTGACATAGGACAATCGTATATGCCCTTTCGACAGGGCGCTACATAGCATTGAACCGATGCCGATGCCTAAGGAAAACACGGTCAGGAATAACGTAACCACGGTTTCGTCAGCATGGAGGATATCTTTGGCGTAAGCGGGAAACTGCGAGAGAAACGCGCCGCCCAGCAGCCAGAACCAGGAAATGCCGAGGATAGCGACAAACACCGTCCTGTCCCGACGGGCAAAATGGAGGATGTGGATCGTTTCCTTAAAGATATTCCAACGGATGCACAATGCCGGTTCGGGGGCAGGGGCAGGGGGGATGTAGCGGCTGACGATATATCCGCCCACGGCGCAGGCGATCATCAGGGCGGAGGTCAGTGCGGCGCCCTGCGGCTGTAATATCAGCAGCCCTCCGCAGATGGTGCCAAGCAGGATGGCAAGGAAAGTGCCTCCCTCAATCCAGGCATTGCCGGTCAGCAGTTCGTCTTCTTTCAGATGCTGGGGCAGCAGAGCGTATTTGATGGGGCCGAAAAACGTCGCCTGCGTTCCCAGCCAGAAAAGCACTATCATAAGAAACATCACATGGCCGGTGAAGAACCCGGCACTGGCGAAGAGCGCCAGCAGAATTTCTACCAGTTTTATGACGCGGGAAAGCTCCGCACGTGCATACTTATCCGCCAACTGGCCTGCGGTTGCGGAGAACAGGAAATACGGCAACATGAAGAGCCCGGTCGCAAGCGTCACGAATGCCTGTGCGTCCTGCCCGCCGGATGCACGGAAAATAACCAGCATTACCAGCGCGTTCTTAAAGAGATTGTCATTAAACGCCCCCAGGAACTGGGTCAGGAACAGGGGCAGGAAGCGGCGGGAGAAGAAAAGCATTAATCGTTTCCGGGATGTTTTTCTGCCAGTTTTTCATGTAGGTACGCGATTTCATGCCGGAGATAAGGTTCTATTTCAGCAAGGCGTTCCGGCAGATCCATACTGCCATGCTTTACGGTAAGCAGGTGGAGAATATCTCCTGTCACATCGAACACCAGAAAATGCCGGCGCACCCTATAGAAATAAAAATAGAGAGATATGTCTTCCCTGTGCGTCAAAATATCAGGATTTTTCTGAAGGAGCG
This sequence comes from Alphaproteobacteria bacterium, assembly GCA_013286285.1. GTDB lineage: Bacteria > Pseudomonadota > Alphaproteobacteria > Rickettsiales > JABCZZ01 > JABCZZ01. The sequence continues at coordinate 14,582 of JABDGA010000034.1, forward strand.
AAAGCGCCTGTTCTATACCGTCAAGATACTCCGCCGCTGCTTTCTTTCCCCATTGCCGGACAGAATAGGATTCGATTTCCGTAAGATCCACCGCCGCCCTGCGGGAGACTATCACCTGCGCCATTTACCAGCCCTGCTTTTCCCGCCGCCGCGCTTCCGCTATCACCGCTTTTAAATCACCGTTAAAGGGAATATGCCGTCCCTGCAATAGATCGCGGTAGCCTTCCAGGATACCGTCGCGCAATGCCTGCGCTTCCAATCGCATTTTTTTCTCCCGCAGCAGGTCGCGCATGAACTCGCTGGGGGTGGAATAGGGCGTGCCATCGCCACAGTTGCCGTCAATAAACGCCCTGAGCTCATCCGTCAGGGAAAGATTGATAGAGGATGTCATATCTGCCTCATTTGTTATATGCATTGTAGCATAATGGCAAAAATAATCAACTATTGCCATAGACATCTTGAATTGTCCGTACAGGAGGATGCCACGCCGCCTGCAGCGTAAATAATTGTTACCCCCGGAAACGAAGGCCTTAGAACGAAATCAGCATGACTGGCGCGTTTTTTAAAGAGGTTGTTATTAAACACCCCAGGAACTGGGTCAGGAACAGCGGCAGGAAACGGCGTGACAGAAAAATGAACATAGGCGTATTAGACCAGATATGGGGTAATGTAGGCAACTTATAATCACTATACCTGAGTGTATATTGGTGTGGCGCTAAGTTGCTTAGTAAGCCACAAAAACGGCTATTTATATAGCATCAACTGTCATAAAAGTGCCACAAAAATGTCAGACAAAGTTCATACTTCTGTCACTATTCTGTTGTATAATTTGTAATAAGAAAGCGTGAGTTAAAAGAGGTTTTTATGGCGGTATTGACACGAGAGCAGGTTATACTGAAAAAAGAAGTCTTGGATGTGATGCGCCAGGATGGAAGAGATACAGATATCGTATTGCAACAAATAGAAGACAACCTGAATACTCTAAATAATATACAGCTTGCGAGTGACCTTGTTCGGGAAGCGGGGAGAACGCCAAATACTCCTGAAGAGAAATTATATCAGGTTCTAGCGCAGCAATCCTTGGATGCTATGATACAGGCGACACAACAATCACAACAGCAGGCTCCGGCATCGCCGAATACACAGGTTCCTATGTCATTGGAAGTAAGGGCTTTGTTTGATGACAGAATAAGACGTACACAGATTGTGATGCAAGATACTGATATATTAAACATAATGAAAACGCGAGAAGTAACCCAAGAGGAAATGCGGGCGGCGGTAGAAAGATATTTGACGGCACAACAGCAGGCAGCACAAACACCGGAAGCAAATGCCAGAACAACACTTACAAATACGGATAGGGATATTGTTAATACTCAACGTCTGGCGCTGATTGCTCAGGGGGGCTTTGGAACGGATCTGCGGGTGCAGCCAACAACAGAGGGGGGCTATACCATATCCGGGTTAAGCGATGCTGCTGCCGTGGAAGCTGCCGCTTTTCTTAACTCAGATGAAGGGCGAGAGGCAGTAAGACGTGCGCCGGCATTTCAGCCGGGTGGGCTGACCCTGATGGATCAAAGAACGATGAATGGATTCATAGGCCAGGCCGGTGTGGATATGCTTACCGCCATGGGAGTCCCACAAAACGCTACCACCGAAGTAAGAACAGCATTTCGGGTCGATATTGAAGCAGCCATGGTATTTGCGGCAGGGCTAACTGTAGCGGGTGGAGACGAGCAGACAAAAGCTTACATGGCGCAACAATATGCCGAAACCTTCGAGACGAGGCAACAACAGCGGGTTATTGAGCAAGTGATAAGGTTGACACAAGCGAATGCTATTGCGCTTGATGTAGAACCCCGAGATTTT
>JABDGA010000034.1:16460-16656 GCA_013286285.1 Alphaproteobacteria bacterium
CAGCAGGAGAGTGGGCCTGGAGTCAATAAAAAGGCAGATCTGGCAGTTGACGCTGTTGAGACGGCACTTACATTGTTCGAGCAGCAATTGCGGCCAACTAAGTCGGAAATACTGGTCTTGACAGCAGAGACGCGAACGCTGGAAAAATATCTGGCAGAAGCAGAAAATCATACATGGGCTATTGGAAATTACGATA
>JABDGA010000035.1:0-2106 GCA_013286285.1 Alphaproteobacteria bacterium
AGGGCGGCGCTCGGCATGGTTCCGATAGAGAATTCCCATGCGGGCAGGGTGGCGGAGATTCATCAACTGCTGCCGAAAATGAATCTATATATCGTTGCCGAGCATTTCCAGCACATAGAGCATTACCTGCTTGCGCCCAAGGGGGCGACGCTTGCTACGGTCAGAGAGGTGTATTCACACCCGCAGGCGCTGATGCAGTGCCGTGATCACCTGCGCGAGTTGAAGCTGGAGCCGCATAATTATTCCAATACGGCTACAGCTGCTGCCGATGTCGCGCAGTGGAACGATCCATCGAAAGCAGCAGTTGCCTCACCGCTTGCTGCCGAGCTTTACGGTCTGCAATGCCTCAAGGAACATATCGAGGATGCGGACGACAACGTCACCGTATTTGTGGCCATAGCGCGCACGCCGGTTGAACCGCTTCCACGCGGCAACAAAATCCTGACCACCGTGCTTTTTACCGTGCGCAATATCCCGGCAGCGCTTTACAAGGCGCTTGGTGGATTTGCGACCAACAGCGTGAACCTCATCAAAATAGAGAGCTACATTCCGGGCGGAGTATCCGGTGCAGCGCAGTTTTTTGTCACTTTTGAGGGATATCCGGAGGATCGGCTGGTCGAGCTTGCGCTGTCCGAGTTAAGGTTCTTCTGCGAGAAAGTGACGGTTGTAGGCGTCTATCCCGCGGATCCGGAACGTTATAAAAAGCCCGTATCCTGAAATGGGGGCAGACAAACCCTATATACACCGTCCGCGCCAGCCGCGTCTCGTATCCCGGGGCGATGGCGTGGCCGTCCTTGCCATTGGCAGGCGTGCGCCGGGGATGCAGGATATGTATGCACGGCTGCTGGGTGCCAGCTGGAAACAAATAATAGCCGGCCTGGTAGCGTTGTACCTAGTGATTAACCTGCTGTTTGCATTGGCATATCTTGCTATCCCTGGAGGTATTCGCAACGCGCAGCCCGGTTCCTTCGCGGATGCATTCTTCTTCAGCGTGCAGACGCTTGCGACTATCGGGTATGGCGGCATGTCGCCAAATGGGATGGCGGCCAATATACTGGTCACGATAGAAGCCATGTTCGGCTTCGCATTTTACGGCATTGTCACCGGCCTCATGTTTTCCAAATTTTCGCGGCCCACGGCGCGTGTGATGTTTTCGGACAAGGCGATTATCGGCATGCATAACGGAACGCCGCATTTCATGCTGCGGCTTGCTAATGAGCGCAATAACAGCATTGTGGACGCGAAAGTGAAGATGACCTTCATACGCCGTGAGGTGACGAAGGAAGGAATGCGCATGCGGCGTTTATATGATTTAAAGCCGATGCGCGACCAAATTCCGGTATTGCGCTTTACCTGGTCGGTCATGCACCGGATTGATGAAACCAGCCCGCTTTATGGCATGACAAAGCAAGACTTAAATGCGGTGGAAGCGGAAATTATAGTGTCCCTGACCGGGATTGACGAAACCATGTCGCAGACGATTCATGCAAGGCATTCCTATATTGATGGGGAGATCGCCTGCAACGCCCAGTTTGAGGATGTGCTCCACTTCCGGGAGGATTATGTGCTGGAAGTGCGTTATGACCGCTTTCACAATATTACTGTGGTTGAAGACGCAGAAGCATAAAATTACCCGGTGGAATCGCACCACATAATGCCTCTACGCTGATTGTGGCATGGAGGAGCAAAGCGATGCCCCTTTAGAGGGAGTAAGCATTAGCGAAGGGGGCGAACCATCTCGCCCCCCTTACACTTTATAACTAAGCTGCCTTATTTTTTAGAAAGTCCTTTCTGCCTGCTTCCATTTCCTCCGGGGAAACGTCGCGCACATGCGTCGCCAGCGTCCAGTTTATACCGAGGCTATCTTGCAGCGATCCGGTGCGATCCCCCCAGAACATGTCCTGTACTGCGGATAATTCTTTCAATCCAGCCTGTCTAGCCTGTTTGAATGCGGCATCTACATTATCAAGGTAAACGTAAAAGCTGGAAACCGATGGCGTACCACAGCCCATTTCAGGATTGGCATCACTCAAAAAAATCTTGGAGTTACCAATCTGGAGGCAGCGCGCAAAGGCAGCCTGCTGATATTGCAGGCCGGGCCAGATG
>JABDGA010000035.1:2116-16235 GCA_013286285.1 Alphaproteobacteria bacterium
AAGCTCTTTCGCGCCAAGCGCTTTTTCATAGAGCTGTATCGCCTTTGCAGCGTCGTTGAGCACAAGGCTCGGGGTAAGCGTCTGGAAACCTTCTGGAATCTTATTAGTCATACTGTCCTCCTTTAGTTTTACGGGAGGCGAATCCTACACCGTCCATTTCCGACAGGTCAATATGAAATAGCTTCTATGTTTCCAGGTACGTTGCCAGCGCCTTATTCAGCCGTTTTATGCCTTCCTTCATCTCCGTTGCTGTCACGGTAAGAGGGGGCATGATGCGCAACACATCTGGCCCGGCCTGCAATATCAGCAGGCTGCCTTTGCGCGCTGCCTCGGTAATCTCAGCGGCTTTGCCCTGAAAGCTCTGGTTGAGTTCCGCGCCGATCATCAGGCCCTTACCACGAATTTCCTTAAATAAGGAAAACTTTCCATTTATCTGCTCCAATGCCTGCCGCATTTCTTTGCCGCGCTGTTCTACAGCGCGCATCAGCGTCTTGGAATTGAGCTTCTTAAGGACTGCCCCGGCGACGGCAGTAGCCATCGGGTTGCCGCCGAAGGTGGTGCCGTGGGAGCCGAACTGCAGAGTGTCCGCGCATTTCTCTGCAGCCAGCATGGCGCCTATGGGGAAACCTCCGCCCAGGCCTTTGGCCAGCGTCACAATGTCCGGTTTCACATCCGGTTCATGGTGGAAGGCAAAAAGCTTACCGGTGCGCCCCATGCCGCACTGGATTTCGTCCAGTATCATGAGTGCATCATATTTATCGCAGAGTTTGCGGATATGGTTTAAAAAACCGGGTTTGGCAGGGGTGATGCCGCCTTCCCCCTGGATCGGTTCCAGCATGATAGCGCAGGTTTTATCGCTCACGAGCTTCTCGAGCGCCTGTTCGTCATTGAACGGGCAATAAACGAAACCGGGCGGCAGCGGCTCAAAACCCGCATGATATTTTGGCTGCGCGGTCGCCGTTACCGTCGTCAGGGTGCGTCCATGGAAAGAGCCGGTAAAGGTGATGATTTCCCTTCGCTCCAGCGGGCGTCCGCTGTCCGCAGCGTATTTGCGCGCGAGCTTGATAGCGGCTTCGTTGGCTTCCGCTCCTGAATTGCAGAAAAATACGTGTTTGGCAAAGCCCGACAGTTTGACCAAAGTTTCCGCCAGTAAAATCGGCGGCTCAGTGTAGAAGACATTACTGGTATGCCACAGTTTCTTTGTCTGTGCGGTGAGCGTCTTGACCAGATCAGGGTCACTATGGCCCAGCCCGTTTACCGCAATGCCTGAGCCGAAGTCGATATAGTCGTTCCCGTCAATATCCCAGATTCTGGCGCCTTTACCGTGGTCAAAAATCGCTTCGCGCTGTTTATAAATAGGCAGATAATATTTTTTCGCTTTCGTGATAAGCTGCAAGGTGCGCTTTGACGGGTTCTTCATAAAATTTCCTTTATCTATCCTAGGGTTGTGGGGGATGTGATGAATTTCCCACGGATGAATTATATATTATGGTTTCACAGGCTACAAATGCAAATGGTACTTTACATGTCAGTATCTACGATATATTAAGTGCCATGTAAAACGTTGTTTATTATCAATACTAACTTGCTACATTAATCTAACTTACTAAATCAAAAGGGATTTAAAATGAAAAAATTCACCGCCAGCTTAGTGGCATTTGCTGCATTGACTTCAACTGCTGCGCTCGCTGACACGCCTGTCGTCCGCGATATGAACACCTATGACAATATCCTGAAAGTCGCCATGAAGAACAGAATGCAGGGCGGCGCTTCCGAGTTTGTCATATACCATCAGGATTCACGTCATCCGTGCCCGCCGGAAAAGGGCAAGAAACACCCGCATGAGCATGAAAAGGCTAAAGATGACGGTCACAAGCATCACCACCATCACCATGATGATGGCAAAGATGCCAAAAAGGTTGATAAGGTGAAAAAGTCACCGAAAAAGACAGACGAGAAAGATACTAGCGGCGAGACCTCTAAGTAATTAGTGGTGCCAAAAATTGGAAGCAGCCTGTAGAAACTCTACAGGCTGCTTTTTTATGTATAGCTGTACCTCACAACATACATATTTTGTAAATGTTACGGGCATAAAAGAATCTCGTTCACCTTGCCTTTGGTACTATAAAACGGTGGCGTGTTATGATAGCGCAGTATGACATGAGTAGAATCGCTTAAATATCTGCAAATTCCTTTCGGTCCTTGCTGAAGCACCATGGGTACGGACGCTGCTGCTGCCATGTTTGTTTCATAGATGCTCCAATCGGCAAGATTAAGGATGTGTTGCGGGTTTATGAGTCGTTTCAGATAAGGAGGCACATGTTCAAATGTTTCATCGGGTGTGAATATCATTTCAGCAGTATCGATGCTGCCTGCATATAGCTTAAAACCCAGAGGAGTATACCACGGTGTTATGATGGCTAATGCCGGTGCCGCTATAAAAAGGATCATGCTGAGCAGTTGCGGCTTTTCCAGATTGGAAAATACGTCCATTTTCCAAAATTGCAGGTCTGATTTTAAGAAAAGTCTTACATCGAGTATGAATAAATAAATATTCCATGGCCAGACAATTGCGTTCCAGTTGTGTCCCAAAGGCCCCAGGCAGAGTAACACCACTATTAACATAATAAATGCCATCAGAGTGCCTGTTCTCCGGTAATTGGGAAACAGCAGAAAGATGCCAATAAGCGCTTCATACATAGGCGTAATAAATGTCATGAGCATTACTATAACATCAGAAAAAAGGGCAGATGGCGGCTTGGAAAAATGATAAAATGGGCTAATAAACCATGGGAATACGGAAAGAAAAAATGTGGCATTAAATTTATGAAATCCTGCCCAGAAATATACGCCGCATACCATAATTTGCAGTGCCTTCAGCCGCGCCTGCGATGTGTGTCGCAATACGCTGCAGGTGAAAATGACATACGCGTACATATAGGTATAGGGCTGCAATAACAGGAGATCCCGCAATATGCAAAATACGGTAAGCGTCAGCACTATGGAAGCGGCGAGGCGATGGTGTGGACGGATACATAGCCAAGCCAGCAGGAGAATTTGTGTGATATAAATCCCCCATTCCAAAGGCTCCGGTAAAAGGCGAAGGGCAGGAAAAACCGGGGTGAGCTCAAAAATACGGTGGCTGCGGATATATCCATGCCATGATATAACCAGCTCAATGATATAGGCAACGCAGGTAAGCCGTGCGATGAATGCCAGTTCACCGGCCTTTTGCTGTGAATCGCTATCTGAATCCATGTGCGAATATATCATTGAATTGTGATGCAGCTTCATACACCATTTTAATGCTTATCCCTGCTATTATTAATGGCGTCAATGGCGAATTTTCGGATGGGTATTTTCAGAAAATCTGCTGACATTTCTGTAAATAGGGATACAAAGAGGTATGATTTTCTCCGCATTCGAAAAAATGATGGCTTGGCGATATCTGCGTGCGCGGCGCAAGGAAGGGTTTATTTCCCTGATAACGGCGTTTTCGCTCGCAGGCATCGCGCTGGGGGTGGCGGCGCTCATTGTCGTGACATCGGTGATGAATGGAGTCAAAGGCGAAATGCTCCGTCATTTCATTGGCTGGAGCGGGCATATCAATGTTTACTCTCAAGGGTATGCCATCGAGCATTATCAGCATGCCATAGAGCAGGCGGCATCCGTTCGGGGAGTCACCAGCGCCGTTGCTACGGTGGAAGGGCAGGTCATGGTGGCGGTGAATGGCCGTGCCTTTGGCGCGCAGGTATTGGCCCTTGGATACGATGATTTGGTGAAGCGGCAGCATATCGTGGAAAAAATTACTTCCGGTAACTTTGAGGATTTTAAAAAGGGCGATGGTATTATCCTTGGCGAACGTTTGGCAGAAAATCTGGGCGTGCATATCGGCGATCCGGTGACGCTGATTTCGCCGGAAGGTCGCCAGACCATTGCCGGGCTGGTGCCGCGTATTAAAGCGTATCCGTTGGTGGCAACATTTAAGCTGGGCATGAATGCCTATGACGCCGGTATGATAATGATGGATTTCCACGAGGCGCAGACCTATTTTAAGCTGAACGATAACGGGCAAGATCGTGCTTCTTCCATCGAAATTACCGTGGATAAGCCGAATGCTGCACGCGCTATCGCCGGTGAGCTTAAGAAAACACTAGGCAACGGATTCCGTGTTTATGACTGGCAGGAGAGCAACAAATCGGTATTCGAAGCGCTGACCATCCAGCGCAATGTCATGTTCATCATACTGACACTGATTATACTCGTAGCGGCATTCAACATCATATCGAGCCTTATCATGCTGGTGAAGGATAAGGGGCATGATATTGCGATACTGCGCACGATGGGCGCGACGCGTGCTACGGTGACGAAAATATTTTTTGCCTGCGGCTCGCTGATAGGCATTGTCGGGACGTGTATCGGTGTCGTTTTCGGGTTAGTGCTTGCGGTGAACGTGGATAATATCCGCATATTCATCGAGCATGTTTCGGGTGGTAAGATTCTCGCCGAGCAGCTCTATTTTCTTTCCACCCTCCCGGCGGAAATCGATCTGGGGCAGGTGCTGATGATCATGTGCATGGCGCTGGGGTTATCCTTCCTGGCGACGATTTATCCGGCGCTGCGTGCAGCCAATCTCGAGCCGGCGGAGGCATTGCGCTATGAGTGACATCGTGCTGGAACTCAAGGCTGTTACCCGTTCCTTCAAGCAGGGTGGAGAGATGCTGGATGTCCTGCGCGGCATTGACTTAAGCGTGAAACGTGGAGAAATCGTGGCGTTGGTAGGGGCTTCCGGCTCTGGCAAAAGCACGTTGCTCCAGATTGCCGGTCTGTTAGAAACGCCCAGCAGTGGCGATATACTGATTGAGGGAATAAAGGTAAGCAGGGCGGGGGATCGCGATCGTACCGCCATGCGTCGCAAGCATCTTGGGTTCATTTATCAGTTCCACCATCTGCTGCCGGAGTTTTCCGCAGTGGAAAATATTGCCATTCCGCAGATGATCGGAGGCACGGCCTATCCCAAGGCGGTGGCGCGCGCGCGTGAATTACTGGCGGCGCTTGGGCTAGAGGCAAGGGGCGCGCACCGTCCGGCGGAACTCTCCGGCGGTGAGCAGCAGCGCGTGGCGATAGCGCGCGCGATTTCTGCTAATCCGACACTGATTCTGGCGGATGAGCCGACCGGGAACCTGGATCAGAAAACGTCCGAATCCGTATTCCAGATGTTTGTCGATCTGGCAAGGCTTAGGGGGTTATCGGCAGTCGTTGCCACCCATAACCTGGAACTGGCGCAGCGCATGGATCGCATCGTGACGCTGCATAACGGGAAATTCTAGATATATTTAACCTGGCGCGCCATCCCTGAAGATAAAATAGGCTGCTGCGATCATGCACAGCGCGGCATAGAGATAATTGAGCGTCAATTCCTTTCCCATATAGAAATAAGAAAATCCCGCAAATACCATCATGGTGATGATTTCCTGTATAATCTTGAGCTGACCGAGGCTGAAGATTTTATAGCCGATGCGGTTGGCAGGCACCTGCAGCATATATTCAAAGAACGCGATGCCCCAACTGATCAAAATGGCAACGATAAGCGGCTTGTTGCCCAGGTTTTTCAGGTGCCCGTACCAGGCGAACGTCATAAAGATGTTGGATCCGATAAGCAGCAGGATGGTTTGCATGTATAACCTCGTTTCTTTATTTCAGGCATTTTAGGTGATTGCGCTAAGAAATCTATTGAAAGTACTGCAAAAACAGGATGAGTTCTAAAGAAATTTTTCTTGGCTGCGGGGAATCCAGCCGTTATAGAGGGGGAAGGATGCGGGCGTGGCGGAACTGGTAGACGCAACGGACTTAAAATCAGTTTAATATAAAAATTCCTATTTAAAATAATATATAATTACCAGCTTATTATATTGTATATTGACTTTTATTTTAGCCTAAAATACCCTTTCACATCTGTTGCACATAATTACGCATGTGATTTATAAGGGAGAGCTAATGACAGATCACGAACTAATGGGAGGTAGGCTGCATGTTTATAAGCGTGACAACAGTCGATATTGGCAATGTTCGACCTTTCTAGGCGGCAAAAATCGTCGAACTAGTACAAAAGAAGAAAGTCTTGCGCATGCTAAGGACTTTGCTGAGGATTGGTATCTGGAGTTAAAGGGAAAGCACAAACGAGGTGAGATAAGAGACGGGAAAAAATTCAGTGAAGCCGCAAGGCAATTTGTACGTGAGTATGAAATAATCACGGAAGGTCAGCGTAACGCACAGTATGTGAAAGAGCATGGCCGCCGGTTGGAAAATCATCTGCTTCCATTTTTTGGCGATAAAGTTTTATCGGAAATTACGCCCGGTTTATTACAGGAGTATCGTATTCAACGGCGGCAGAAGGCTATTGAGATGCGCGGCAAGCCACCTGCGCGAAACACGATGCATCAGGAAATTGTTACACTACGCCATGTATTAAAGACTGCCAATCGTCACGGTTGGCTTACATTACTTCCAGATCTTTCTGAACCTTATAAATCATCAGGAAAAATCTCGCACCGTGCGTGGTTTTCTCCTGATGAATATAAAAAGCTTTATGAGGCGACTCGTCGTCGAGCACAGCAACCGAAGCGGAACCGATTCGGTTGGGAATGTGCGCAACTCCATGATTATGTACTATTCATGGCAAATACCGGGCTTAGGCCTGACGAGGCTGCCCGCCTTCAATATCGTGATATAAGCATCGTCGATGACGATGCAACAGGCGAAACAATTCTTGAAATTGAAGTTCGTGGGAAACGAGGAGTTGGCTATTGCAAGAGCACCACGGGTGCCGTGGTGCCATTCAAAAGATTGAGAAAGCGTAATAACCCCGAGTCTACAGATCGAGTCTTTCCTAAGACTCACCATGTGCTTTTTAATAAAATATTGCAAGAAGAAGATCTTAAGCGTGATCGTGAAGGGACTCCGCGTACTGCATATAGTCTTCGGCATACTTGATATATGCCTTCGTCTTATGGAGGGAGCAGATATTTATCAGATCGCTAAGAACTGCCGTACCAGCGTAGAGATGATTGAAAAATACTATGCTTCCCATATCAAAACAAGTTTGGATGCAGCAGCAATTAATATTCGTCGTTTAAAACAACCCCCAAAAAAAAGTGAGGATTCTTTGACGTTGGTTAGAAATATATAATATTTCTACTTGGCTATATAACATATTGCGATTATAGAGATAAATCACGCGGGCGTGGCGAAACTGGTAGACGCAACAGACTTAAGACAAATTGAGTGCTTTTGGGGAAACTCAGGATGCATAACTGCTCAAATTCGGGGAAACCTATAATATGGCAATCCCGAGCCAAGCCTGAAAGGGAAGGTGTAGAGACTAGACGGGCAGCACCTAAAGTGCAAACTATGGTGAAGGGATAGTCCAGACCACAAACGCCAAATGGCGGCGGCGAAAGCCGTAGCTGGTAAGAAAATCTGTAGGGCTTCAATGTCTGTGGGGGTTCGAGTCCCCCCGCCCGCACCAACTATCACACCATTTAAAATTTCGAGCGGTGTCATCGTTCCAGCCCATCACAAAGTGGGACTAAACACGGCGATCCTACCGGAGCGTGCTTGGCAGGCTGTCTTTTCGCCAGCCAGCTGCGCACGCATATGCTGTGCGATGTATTAGTTTTGATTAACTTACAAAATACCGGATTCTGTTACTATTTTTCACAGAAAACTACTCTTTTTCATGACTAGTCGTTCATGACCAATTGCAATAACTCAAAAATTGACAATCACATCATTTCCGACTAATATAAGTTATAATTTTGGATTAGTCAGGAAATGCCAAAAACTATTAAACGCACGCTTAAAGGCGCCATATTAGAGGCTAGCGCTTCTTTTAAGGTTGTACTGCTTACCGGCCCACGTCAGGTTGGCAAGACTACATTACTGCAGGAAATACAGAAGGAGTCGCGTTCCTATGTTAGCCTGGATGATCTGAATATGCGCTTGGCTGCCCAGCAAGATCCGGCTAGCTTCATTGACCGGCTTACACTGCCGGTATTGATTGATGAAGTCCAGTATGCTCCTAATCTTTTTCCTTACATCAAGATGGCAGTTGACAGAATCAAGCAACCAGGTTTGTTCTGGCTGACAGGCTCACAGCAATTTGACATGATGCAGAATGTTAAAGAGTCGCTAGCAGGGCGGGTAGCCATTCTTCAGTTACAGGGCATTTCCCTGGCAGAAGAACAAAACCGTGCAGATGATCCACCTTTTTTGCCCGATCTTCCGCTGCTAAAATCCCGACAACAAAGTGCCACACCATTGAATTTGACAGCGGTGTATTTCCATATCTGGCGTGGTTCTTATCCTGATGTTGTCACGCAGAAGGCCAAAAACTGGGAACTTTTCTACGATTCATATGTCTCCACGTATATTCAACGTGATGTGCGTGAATATCTGAATATTCATGACATAGCCACGTTTCACAAATTTATGCAAATTGCTGCGGCAAGAACGGGACAACTGGTGAATTACGCAGATATGGCAAGGGATATCGGCATGAGTGAAGTGACCGTTAAGGCATGGCTGAACGTACTTCATGCTTCTGGTATTATTTACCTGCTTCAACCATGGTTTAATAACCGTGCCAAGCGGTTAATAAAAACACCGAAGCTGTATTTTATGGATACGGGACTATGCGCATTTTTGACCGGATGGCTGACCCCCGATGTTTTGGAACGTGGTGCTATGTCAGGCGCAATGCTGGAAACTTGGGTGGTGTCGGAGATCATTAAATCTTACCTGCATCATGGCCGTACACCCAGAATCTACTTCTACCGGGATAAGGAAAAACGAGAAATAGATGTGTTGATCGAAGAAAATGGCAAACTCTATCCTATAGAAATAAAGAAAACGGCTTCTATCCAGAATATCTCCGTTAAGGAATTCGATATATTGCAAAACGCGGGAGGAAAAGTAGCGCATGGTGGAGTCATCTGTTTCGCCGCCAACTTGATGGCGCTATCAAAAAATGTGGATGCGATACCCGTCAGTTTCCTGTGAGACTGCTGGCTGCACTCAGAGGAGAAGAGTTCAGAACTCGTTCCTTACTCAATCTGGTAGAGTTGCAAGTTCCGTTTAGATCGACAGTGTTGAATAACTTTTCTAATCAAAATGCTATTGCTTCCCTTCTCAAGGAGAGGTAGAAAAATTAATCTCATTATTCTCGGAAGTATATGGGCAATAAAGAAGATCATATCAAACATGTTGTCTTACTTATGCTGGAGAACCATTCGTTTGATGAAATGCTCGGATGTATTCCCGGTGTGGATGGTATTAACCCGGGTGAGCCGAAACGCTTCAATACTGATGCAAAGGGAAAAAAATATTATCAGGATGTCAAGCAGTCCTATTTTATGAAGCTTGATCCCAAGCATGAGGCCATAAATGTACGGACGCAGATTGCGAATGGGAACAGCGGTTTTATTCAGGATTTTGTTGCCAATTACCCTTCAAGCACCACAGAAGACCGCAATAACATTATGGGATATTACCCATTAGGGTTTCTGCCCGCGCTTCATGCATTGGCGCAGGATTTCACCATATGTGATAATTGGTTTTCTTCCTTGCCAGGGCCAACATGGCCGAATCGTTTCTTTGCCCTTTCTGGTACCACATCAGGCTATGTAAAAATGCCGGAAGGAATGAATCTCCATCTGGAAACCATTATAGCTCAGACCCAACCTACGATATTTGATAGACTGACCGAGGCTGAAAAAAGCTGGAAGATATTTTACTATGATTTCCCTAATTCCCTGATATTTGCCAACCAGCGGAAAGCAGAAAATCTTAGAAACTATCATCCTATTGATGAATTCTTCCAGACTTATGCTGCCTGTGAAAAAGAAGCAGAATTTCCTGATTTTATTTTTATTGAACCCAAGTATTTCGGCATTGACCAGAATGACGATCATCCACCGCACAATATCATGAAGTCGGAGAAACTGATTGCTGATGTATATAATGCTATACGTTCCAACGATGAATTATGGAAAACTACCCTTCTAATAGTGTTATTTGATGAACATGGAGGGTTTTACGACCATGTAACGCCGCCTCCTGCTATTCCACCTGATGACAAGAAGATTGAATATGATTTTTCACAGCTGGGGGTGAGGGTACCGGCCATTCTTATATCGCCGTGGGTAGAGCGCAAAATAGACAGCACTGTGTATGATCACACGAGCATATTAAAGTATCTGACAGAGAAATGGAATCTGGGCAGTTTAGGAGAGCGTACCAGAAATGCAAAATCTATAGGGGATGCTATTACGCTCACTCAACGTGATGAGAAAGATACTGTGGCTTCCATCCGGGTTCCTTTAAGTGAATTGGTCAAGACCGACGGTAATGTTACTCTGAAGCCTTCTCCTCATGAACACGCAATTCATGTATTGGCGGGGTTTATTAAGGCAGAAGCTATCAAAGAAGAAAGTCCGGTTGCAGCCAATGTTGTCGAGTTTGTCAGTTTCTGGGCAAATATCAGTGTGGAGTTAAAAGCTTGGGGAGGTAGATTACTACAAGGAATAGGCAGAAGAATAATGAACTCCGGAGTGAAAGCTGAGCAAGAAAAAATTAATAAAATTACCTCCGTCGCAGATTCTATTATAGCTTCTGGGAAACAGGTTCAGGTTGGAGTACAAAAATGAAGCTTTGGCTTATATATGGCGTTATTGGAGTATCTGTGCTGTTATCTGGCTGCCATACTACCTCTTCCATACAAAGCCCAGCACAGAATTTTGTAACAGCGTCCACCGCTTTGCTACAAGCGGAGTCAGATTATATGGATGAAATCCAGCAGGCTTCTGATGCCAGTTACCAACTGGATGCGGCTGAGCGGTATGTTTCTCATGCAGATGAATGGAAACAGATAGCCAGCACTTTGAAGCACCACGATAACTTTTCTAAAGCAAAGGCGCTGCGTGTAAAGGTATTGGAAGAACTGGTCAACTATGCCCAAGTGTTAGATACACTCTCTAAAGATGGGGACACTTCTTGGCTTAAACAGAACACAAAGGACACTACAGATACCATTGCTGGTATATTAAAAGATAGTAATGCGGCGCATGTTACCGATGAGCAGAAGGGGGTTATCGAGTCCGTCATCACCACATTTGGTAATTCTATCATTGATAATGCGGCTGCAGACAAAATCCAGCACCTTGCAGAACATGCCAAACAGCCAATTGCTGGTATCAGGAAGATGGTTGAAGAAGATGACAGTGCCATTGAAAAGAATCTGTTTTCCCCTGGCTTAGAAAAAGACCAGGAATCGTCTCGCAAGAATATTCTGCACTCTATTTATGAAGATAAGGATGTTAATACTGCCCAGCGCTTAGACGCTTTCTTGTCTGTACAAAATATCCGCATAGCCACTGTTACCAAACGCCAGAATATAATAGATGCGCTTAAAAAGCTAGAAGCTGCCAACAATGCGCTGGCAGCTAAAAATAATATTGCAGCGAGTGCCTTGGCAGAACAGGCTATAACGTATGCTCAATTAGGCGCTACCGTTTACAAAGAAACACAATCTAAATAAGGTAGCTATATGGGCCTCTCCAATAATGATGTTATAAGACAGCTGGAGCAAACAAAGAGCGCACTTCAGGACAAGTGTGATGACGTGGATGGAGATCAACTCAGATGCCTGCAACGCGTTATATCTATATTAAAAGCAGAAATAGGATCCATCGAAGCAAAAAATCTGGGAGATAGGGATTATAATCCCATCAGTGATGCTTTTAAGCAGAATACTGCACAAGGGCAGAAATTTCAGGGCGATATAAATCAAGTTAAAAGCGCATTCCAGACAGCTCAGTCCATCGGCGCAGAGCTGGATAAGGTCATCAATATAATCACTACTTTCAGATGAGGTGACAGCTTCAAAGGCATTAATAAAAAATTCTCTAATTGATGATAATCAGCTTTCTATACAAAAGAACTACGATGCGCCTATCCCTAAACCTAACGTCAATAATACGGATGTTCCGCAAAAACGCTGGAGATTTACACTTATATTATGCGCCCCCTAAAATGGGTATTTAATTTATTATTTGGTAAATAAAAATATAAGATAATGAAAAAATTTAGGCTGTTACTTAATCTTGTGCCGTATCTGTCGCTACTTCATCGTTGTAGCTATTTATCGAATTCTCTAACCAACGTAATACAGCGGCTTTGGTGGTCTTCCATTTGCGCCCGACTTTGCGGCCAGGCAGTTCTCCATCTTTGAAGAGTGTATACACTGTATCCACAGAGACATCTAAAAATTTGGCGGTCATGCCTACGTCCAAGATTTGAGACGAGGTAAATGGTAGGATATTCTGTTGCCGTCGCTTCTTCTTTCTGGATTCTGAGGTCATGATGGCACTTGATTATAGATTTTCGGTATGAGTGTTTTATGCTACCAGCGATTGTTTGGCGGTGCGGTACATTTCCAATAGCTGCATCATGTCGTCTAGTTCCTGCGGATGATTCTTTTTCAGATATTGGCTAACCAGCTTATTGCGCAGCAGTTTCTCGCAATAGGTGGACAGGCGCGTCAGTTGTACGTTCACCGCGCCCAGTTGCTCACGTATGTCTTCCTGCTGTGCACGTGACTGCGCTAATTCCGTATCCATCTGTGCGATGGCATTTGCGTTGAAAAGCTCCATGTATTTCGGTTTCTTATGCGCCAATAAGTTCTCCGGCGTGGTAGCCAGCATCTGTAAAGCGAATTTCTCGGTAAAGCTGCTCATGGCAATCATTTGGTTAACGACCACGATCTGACGTGCCGGATGCATTTTACTGATGGCGCGGATGGCCAGTTTAGAAAAGGGGTAATCCTTCATGCGGGCCACCGCATCATCGCAAATGCCACTCAATAAATTACGCCGTGATGCAATCTGCACCACATTGACGTTTAAGGCTGCAGCGATTTCCTCATCCGTAAGCCCTTTCTTTACCGCTTTCAGTATCATGAAATGTTCCTGAATTGGACTGAGGCGGTTGGTTTTATGGTTATAGGTAAAACCTTCATCGTCTGTGGAAATCAGGCATGCGGTCTCAGTGGCACCTCTACTGCGTAGAATATCCAGCCGCAGGTGACCGGAGAGCAGACGAAAATAACCTTCCTGATCTGCCATGGGGAAGACGACTAGGGGTTCAATGATACCGACACATTTTATCGAAGCAGCAATCTGCTGATATTTTACCGATTGCCGTATTGTGTCGGTGATGGGTTTTTCGGATAAGATATGCTCCAAAGGCAGGATAATTTCCTGCAGATCAAATCCTAAATTGATTTTCTTAGCCATAAAAACCTACTGCCTTTGCCAGAATTTCAGGAATTTGATTGAGATTTTCGGCGCGCAGTAGCGTTACGAAATTATCATCTCTGACCAACCGCCGCATAACATCTTCAAGGGAATGCAGCCGTGATTCGGTCAGCTTTAAGTCCTGCCAGGCTTTCTGCTGCCTACCTATTTCGCGGTCAAATTCTTCCTTGAAAGATTCGGCAGTAACAGTACGTTTCTTAACCTGTCTGCTGGCAGTGGATTTTCCGCCTATTTTGCGTTGCTGAACCAGCCGAATGGCATATTCCACCGCCTTGCCGTTCAGCTTGCCCTGTGTATATAAATCGGCAATGGCATTCTGAACCGTGCCCTCCTCCAGCTTCGAGATGTCGACAGCCAGAGTGATGGGGATGCGGGACGCAGCCACGGCATTAAGCAGCTTAGCCTCACCATGCTCTATAAGTTGTACTATGCCACGCGTAAATTCGAAATCCAAATCTACCTTGTTCGATATCTGCTGAATGGTATAGCCACGCTCTTTCAGCACTTTTATTTCCGAGAATTGTTCCATGGCAGAGGAGCGTTTGCGTGCCATATTTTCAACCAGGCTCTTAAGCAGGCTGTTTTTCTCATTATCCTCTGTTATAAAGGCAGGGATTTCTTTTTTGGCCATATTTGATAAAAGTTTCTAGCCTGCCCTGGCCACAGGTAAGATCATAATACTGGATGCCATCACGATGCTCAGCAATGCGTACGGTAATCGGCATTTTAAGGCCAAGGTTCTTGAT
>JABDGA010000036.1 GCA_013286285.1 Alphaproteobacteria bacterium
GGAAACGGAGAATGGGAGAATAATCCATAACCGTAGTGCCGGGAACACGCCTGTTTCTGTCAAACAGCCAGAACGGGATACGTCCCCGGTTCAGCCGCAGCGTCCAGCGTTTTCCGGTTTGTGCATCGGCAAAATCAAACACCGGTTTTGGGGTGCTGTCGAAGATATGGCCTGCACCAATACGTTTCAGATAAGCCAGCGCTGCCTCATTTCCTGACAGCAGGAGATGGTTGCCGTTGTCAATAGTGGCGCCGAATGTGGCGTCGTAATAGGATCGGCAACGTCCGCCCGTATGGCCTGTGGCCTCATATACCACAACATGTTTGTCTTCCGCCGCAAGGCGTGTAGCGGCTGAAAGCCCGGCCAGTCCGGCTCCGATGATATGCGTCGTTGGCTGCATGCAAACCGTCTAGAAAAGGATATTTCGCACCAGAATATATCCCAGCCGGATTTTACTCAAGCGAACCGGTTGCCGTGGGGGCTCAAAGCCGCGTTCCATTAATGTGGCCAGAATAATCCGGTAAGCCTCCGACATAATCCGGGGGGTGCGCAGATGCTTGCGTTCATAGCGTTTCATAATCAGATCCGCCTCGCTGAAATGCGCCAGCGCTTTATCCGCCAGTTCACGACATACAAGTGCAATGGCAGGATCCACCAGCACCTGGAAGGGATCGGTATAATGAATTCCTGCTTCTTCCAGAAGCCCCTTGGGCAGATAGAGCCTGTCTATCGCTGCATCTTCATCCAGATCGCGCAAAATATTGGTTAGCTGCAGCGCTAGCCCCAGATGATGCGCCAGATCGAGGCCGTCCTGTTCCTGCATCCCGAATACGCATACGCTGAGCCTCCCTACGGCGCATGCCACCCGGTCGCAATAGAGATGCAAGGTGAATATGTCCGGTGCCCGGATCGGTCCGCGCACATCCATTTCCATGCCGTCAATCACGGCCAGCATGTCCTGCTTCCGCAGGGAAAAATCCGATATTGCTTTCGCAAGTCCTTGCAGGGAAGGCGGGGGATTGCCTACATAGATCTGCTCGACATGATGACGCCATTGCTGCAATTGGTGGAGCCGTTTTTCTGATTCTCCTTCCTCGTCCGCAATATCGTCTATGGCGCGGCAATATTGATAAATCGCGTACATCGCGCTGCGCTGCAACGGCGGCATAATGCGCATGGCGGCATAGAACGAACTCGCCCGCGTACTTCCCGGGGCTTGGAATTCTTCATGGTACAAGGCGGCCTGTCCAGTGGTCATGGGATAGTCTCGATGAGTGACTTTGCTATAATAGAGATAAATTGCAGTTTCGTCAGGTGCACATTTTCGCTCAAGGGATCGCGCGTCAGTAGTATCTTAAGCAGGCTCTGTGCTACTTTCTCTATTACTAGCACTTCCAGCGCAAGCCTGCCATCCTTTATTTGTTTTGAGAGGGGGGCTGCTGGCAGAAAAAGCAGGGTTTTCTCCGCGAGCTCCGCGATGCACGCTTGTAAGCCCGATGAGGCGCGTGCTTCTGCGAGCGCGGTGTCCATGATGCCGTGGCGCATAAGCGCGTCTTCGGGAATATAGATGCGGTTCAGCCGCTGGTAATCCGCCTTGCAGTCCTGCAGGTGGTTGATGATTTGCAGCGCAGTGCACACGGCGTCTGAGGCTGGCCAGGCGGCAGGGCTTTCGCCGTGCACATCAAGCACGAACCGCCCGACCGGGGCTGCCGAGTACATGCAGTATTGTATAAGATCGCCCCAGTCTGTGTAGCGATGCTTGCGTGCATCCTGACGGAAGGCGATAAGCAGATCCAGCGCATGACGCGGAGAAAGCCCGCAGCGGGCGATGGTCTCCCGCAAAGGTAATGCCTCTGTGATAACATTATCCTTGCCAAGTAGCGTGGCCTCGAACTGGTCAAGCCGGGTGATTTTTTCTGCTTCCGTCAATTGGGGGTGATCAGCCACATCGTCCGCTGCGCGGGCAAAGCGGTAATAGGCCAGGATGGCAGGGCGGTGCTTCGGGCGGATGAGGTAGGATGCTACCGGGAAGTTTTCGTTCTTGTGGGTTTTTTCTCCCGGCTCATATATGGCTTGGGTCATGCGCGTTTTGTATCTGTTGCCTGGGTGCGTCCTTTCCATTGGCCACCTTTTCCACTCCGGTACTGGAAAGCGGAGTCCAGCGTGAAAGCCATATAGAAAGCCACAATGATGGGAAGCGTCAGGCAGGAGAGCAGGGGGCGGCCATAAAAACGTATCATCGGCAGGAAGGTTAGGCTCATGCAGGCCCAACTGGCTATTCCCAGCAGGCGGTTTGTCCCATGCCCGAAGAGCGCCAGCAAAACCGGGGCAATATATAGCAAAATCATTCCGGCCAGTGCAGCCGCCAGATTGACAGGGGAATACCCCAGTTGATCATAGGCGCTGCGTGCCACCATGGCGCGTATGTCATGGACATGCGGATACGCCCGGATGCTACAGATGTCGTGTGCCAGGCCAAGCCAGATGTTGCCCTGCCGCTTCATCAGGCGTCCTAGCGCGCAATCGTCGATGAGTGCCTTGCGGATAGGTTCCAGGCCGCCTGCCTGCATCAGCGCATCGTAACGCACCAGCATGCATCCTCCGGCGGCCGCAGCAGCTTTGCGTGCCGGATTATTGACCCAACGGAACGGATAGAGCAGCTTGAAGAAATATACAAAGGGAGGTATCAGCCATCGCTCCGCAAGACTTTTACAGCGCAGATGCACCATCAGGGAAGTGAGCACATACTCGCCTGCTTCCGCATGCGTCACCAGACGTTTAATCACGCCCTTATCATAGGCAATATCGGCATCGGTGAATAATACATAACGCGGCGGGATAGCGTTAGCGACGTGATCCAGGCCCCATTGCATGGCAGCGACTTTGCCTTTCCAGCCGGGCCGCGAATGGCCCTGTATTACTGTCAGGCAATCGGTAGCAGGGTATTGGCTTGCAATGCTGGCTGCAGTAGCAGCAGTGGAATCCTCGCTGTTATCATTCACCAGTATGATTCTTAACTCGGGATAGTCATGGGTAAGCAGGGTTGGGAGTGTTTTATCTAATATTTCTGCCTCGTTACGTGCAGGTATAACAATGCATACGTCCGGCCATGTATCGCGGGAAATGCTATCCGGCGTTTCAAGGCAATGCGCTTCCCAGAACCTCCCATGCGCCAGCAGAAGGTACGCCCAGACGGCAAGGCTAAGGTATGCGACTATCATGCCTAGCCCGTCTTCCTGGCTTGCAGCGCATGACCGGCAAGGGTTTTTCCCAGTGACCAGACCGCGCCCAGATTATGGGCCTCGGCGATGGTGGCTTCAAACGCTCCTGCAATCCAGTTGCAATCGTCTTCGGTGATGATGAGTGGTGGCAGGAGTTTAATCGTATAACTCCCATGGCCTGCGACCTGTGCCAGTATCTTATGCTCTTTGAACAAGGGGATGGTGATCATCTGGCAGAACAACCCGGCATTAGCGGCTTCAAGCGCCGACCATGCCATTTTAAGCTTGAGCGAAGTGGGCGCGCCGAATTCCACACCGATCATAAGCCCTTTGCCGCGCACCTCTTTGATAAGCTCGTAACGCTGTTTGAGCGCGCTGAGTTTTTCCATCAGGCGCGCACCCATGATTGCCGCATTGCGGACAATGTTTTCCTCTTCAAATACGGCAAGCGTGGCCAGCCCCGCCGCCATGGCCATATCGTTCTTGGCGAAAGTGGAGCCGTGCACAACGGCGCGATCCATGCGGTTGAACAATTTATCGAATATCCATTTGCGCGTCAGCACCGCGCCGACCGGTATATGGCCTCCGGACAGGGCTTTGGCAATCAGCAGGATGTCCGGTTCCACATTCCAGTGTTCCACGGCGAAGAAGCGGCCTGTCCTGCCCATGCCGGTCTGGATTTCATCGGCGACGAACAGCGTGCCGTATTTGCGGCAGAGGGCTTGCACTTCCTGAAGATATGTGTCATCGGAGATATTGACGCCCTTGCCCTGGATCGGCTCCACAAAGAAAGCGGCGACGTCACGTGACTTAAGCGCGGCCTCCAGCGCGGGCAAATCGTTAAACTGCACCTGCCTGCAATCATTCAGGAACCCTTCAAATCCCTGCCGGAAAATCGTATCGCCGTTTAAGGAAAGCGCACCGTAGGAAAGCCCGTGAAATGCATGACCGCAATAGGCGATGGCGGAACGCCCCGTCGCTGCACGCGCGAACTTGATGGCAGCTTCCACGGTTTCCGTGCCGGAATTGGCAAAAAACACCTTTTCCATATAGGGCGCATAACGCAGCAGACGTTTGGCCAGCAGTCCCGCGAGCGGGGAGACATCCATCTGCACCAGGTTGGGCAATTCCGCATCCAGCACCTGATGGAGCGCGTCTTTTATGGCCGGATGGTTGCGGCCAATGGCGAATACTCCCCAGCCGCTTAATAAATCAAGGTATTTCGCTCCGCTGTGATCATGGAGATACTGGCCGGAAGCCTTGGTGAACCGGACATTATAGCCAATAGTCTTAAGCACGCGCACCATCTGCTCGTTCAGGTAATGCGTATGGAGATCATAGCGATTGCCTTCATGTTCTGTAAAGAGGGACTGTATATTAATAGGCATTTGGATTACTGATAGGATAATTTTTACTATAGTGAGGTAGTATGCAATTAAAATGCCGTCATTGCGAACGACCACCGGGAGTGAAGCAATCCAGCCATGCCATGTGGAGGGCGTTCTGGATTGCCACGACCGCTATGCGGTCTCGCAATGACGAATATCTATAATTTGCAATTATATTCTTAAATCCTAACATTTATCCCTGATATTGCCATGAGAAATTATATCCGTGTCATAGTATTAAGTATGAAATTTCTCTTTTCCACATCCGTCTGCGTAGCCGCAGAGGAAAGCCCTGTAGGGGAATGGCTGGTCAAGGATAAGACCGCCCATATCCGTATCCTTACCTGCGATAAGGCGCTATGGGGGATAATCAGCTGGGTAGAGACGCCGGGTGCCGATACAAACAACCCGGATATTTCCAAACGTAACCGGCCCATTCTTGGACTGCCGATTTTGCTGGGCTTGCAGCCGGGAAAAGAGAGGGAATGGGACGGAAATATTTATAATGCGGATAATGGCAAGACATATAAAGGGAATATTCGCATGAAGTCAGAAAATGTCCTGTATGTGGCAGGGTGTGTATTAGGTGGGCTGATATGCGGCGGGGAGGATTGGACGCGCATGCAACCCTCACCCGATCCGGCAGTTTCCGATAGCACATGCAGGCAGTTGGATACGATGTAAAACGTTATTTTCCGCCATAGACGACATAGGCACCCATCGGTACGCGCATCTGGATGTGGTCGCACGACTCAACGGGCGGTTGGGCGGAGTCCGCACGTCCCGGGAGCCAGATTCGGCACATGCCACGGGGCGGGAGCATGGATTCCGGTACATTCAGGCCACCGTCGGGCGGGATATAGTAACCATTATAATCATAATAGCCCGGCCTGTCATAGGCTATAATGACCCGGGTTGTTCCTGAACCATAATAGTCCGGCGCAGCGCCCGTCATCGCCCCTGAGTTGGGAGCGTGAATGGCGGCATTGCGGTTTTGCGGGTTGTTGGAAATAAATTTCCCGTTTGCATCATAATAGCCGCCGGTAGGATTGCTGGCGCAGGCTGCGAGCAGGGACAGGGTTAGGATGCAGCCTGTCAGGCCAAAGGTTTTTAAATTGGGGTAAAACATACAATTCTTCCTTTTAAATGACATGAAAAAGGTACAGCAGAATAATAACGGAAAGCGGCATGCCCAGAAGCCAGAGTATCAAACCACGCATAATGTGTTCCTCCTGATTTTTTATGAGAGTAACAGTGCCGGCTATCGGGAATCCATACAGGAAGCTTCGCTATAAATTAAGAAACGGTAAAATTATCTGTGAGATGAACAGCGCTGCATCTTAGATATTCTTTATTATTTGTCTGTTTCAACCGTACTGAAATATTACGCAGGGAGGAATAGATTTTATGATGCGGTTAATCATCATACAGGAGAAGTTTTATGAAAAAAATGCTTGTTTCCACATTGTCTCTTATCTGTATCCTGAGTGCATCGGGGATTTATGCGTTGCCGAGTTCGGACATGCCTAACGGTTCCACTTCCAACGGTGGCGTCAATGGCAGCGCCAGCAGCGGTGCGAACGGATCCGGTTCCGATAGCGGCGGCGGCAATGTCAGTGAAGGCGCTACCAGCGGTGGACGTTAAGCAATCAGGAGAGGTTTTATGGCACGTTATATTAAAGTTGCGGCAGCAACCATAGGCGGCATGGTGTTGTTGCTGGCGCTGCCGGTGTTTTCCGTAACCCAGGGAAATTCAGGCAATGTTATGCCGAATAATCCTCCGCAGGCCAATGTTCCTGTCGGCACCAGTCCTTATGGGGGTGTCGCGCCCGAAAGTATGAACCTGTCAGGCAATGCGGCGGTGAATAACAGGAGGGCGGATTGGGAGAAGGAAAGGCAATACTGGCGCGAGCATTACTCTTCGGCACCCTATTATCACAGCAACGCGGATTATTCCATGTATGAGCCTGCGTACCAATACGGATTTAATATCTATGCACAAAATGGCGGGCAACCCTGGGAGCACCTCAATCAGCGATTATTGCACGATGGCTGGGAACGGGCGCACGGTAATTCCAATCTGAGTTGGGATCAAGCCCAGGACGCGGCACGGGATGCTTACACGCGGGCGCAAAACCAGAATGCGGTAGGACAGAATACTGTCAATCCTGCGATGGTGCAGCGTTGAATGTAAGGTATCTTTAAGCGTGCGTTACATCCACTGCCCGAATTTCCGTATGTACCAGGTCTTGACCGTTTGCGTCATGACGCAATAGCCCAGCAGGGTGGCGAACAGCCAGAGGAAATAGGTGATGGGAAGTTTCGCAAGGCCAATGCTTTCTCCCAGCGGTGAAAACGGGATATAGATTCCTATTGCCATGATCGCAAGCGTCAGCATGAGGACGGGCAGCGCCGGCATGCTTTGGAAGAAGGGAACCTTCTGTGTGCGGATCATATGGACAATCAGGGTTTGCGACAGCAGTCCCTCGACAAACCAGCCGGACTGGAACAGGCTCTGTATCTCAGGCTTATTTGCGCCGAACACGTACCACATCAGGCAGAAGGTGGTGACATCGAACACCGAGCTTATCGGGCCGATGAAAGTCATGAAGCGCACGATGCCGCCTGCTTCCCAGCGGCGCGGTTTTTCCATATATTCCTTATCCACATTATCCCAGGGGATCGAAATCTGGGAGATGTCATAGAGCAGGTTCTGGATAAGCAGCTGTATGGCAATCATGGGCAGGAAGGGCAGGAAGGCGCTGGCGATCAGCACGCTGAATACGTTACCGAAATTGGAGCTTGCCGTCATCTTAACATATTTAATGATATTGCCGAAGGTCTTGCGGCCTTCGAGCACGCCTTCCTCCAGCACCATGAGGCTTTTTTCGAGCAAGATGATATCGGCGGCCTCCTTGGCGATGTCCACGGCCGTATCCACGGAAATGCCCACATCCGCATCGCGGAGCGCTGCGGCATCGTTGATGCCGTCGCCCATGTAGCCCACCGTATGGCCCAGGCTTTGCAGTGAACGGATGATACGCGATTTCTGGGCGGGTGACATCTTGGCGAATATCGTCGTCTCTTCCGCCTTGGCTGCAAGCTCGGCATCACCCAACGCATCAATGTCCTTACCCATGATGATATGGTGTACGTCAAGGCCGACTTCCTTGCAGATCTTGCGGGTGACCACCTCATTATCCCCGGTGATGATTTTGACGGTGACGCCGTGATCGCGCAGTGCGGCAATGGCTGTAAGTGCGGTTTCCTTCGGCGGATCGAGGAATGCAATATAACCGGCCAGCACCATGTCCGACTCATCGTCCACGCTGTAGGTGCGCTCTTCAGCGGCCACCCATTTATACGCCACCGCAAGCACGCGCAGCCCTTCCTTGTTGAGCTCGTGCGCTATCGCCCGAATGGTCTTGCGCTTTTCCGTGTTCAGCTTCACGCTGGTGGAACGCACCGCCTCTCTCTTCTCTGCCGGGTATAGGATGTTCTTTTCCTCGGTATTATCCAGATCATCGGCTTCGCTGCACAGCGGCAGCACTTCCTCCACGGCGCCCTTGCATACCAGCAGATTGCGGTTGGTTTCCGGCGGGCGCACAATCACCGACATGCGGCGGCGCACGAAATCAAAGGGAATTTCATCCACTTTGCGGTAATTATTTTTCAACTCGTGCAGCTCGTGCTCATTGCCGTAGCGCAGCACGGCGACATCCAGCACGTTTTTCAGGCCGGTCTGGTAGAAGCTGTTCAGGTAGGCGTATTTCAGAACGCCGACGTTGGTCACCCCGTAAATATTGAGGTGACGCTCCAGAATGATTTTATCCTGCGTCAGTGTGCCTGTCTTATCCGTGCACAGAATATCCATAGCACCGAAATTCTGGATGGAATTGAGCCGTTTCACGATGGTCTTGCGCCGTGCCATCGCCATCGCGCCACGGGCAAGGTTGGCGGTGACGATCATCGGCAGCATTTCCGGCGTAAGCCCCACGGCGACCGATACCGCGAACAGCAGCGCGTCCATCCAGTTGCCTTTGGTGATGCCGTTGATAAGAAAGACAATAGGAACCATCACCACCATGAACCGGATCAGGACCCAGCTCACTTTATTGATGCCCTTATCGAAACTGGTAAGCGGACGCTTGCCGACGATGTCCCTGGCCATTTTGCCGAAATACGCCTCGCTGCCGGTGGCGATCACCAAAGCGGTTGCCGAGCCACTCACTACGTTGGTGCCCATGAAGGCGATATTGCCCAGCTCCAGCGGGTTAGTGGAGGCCTCTTTGCCGCTGCTCACGCTTTTGCCTGCGACGGCTCCCAGCGTGTCGTATTTTTCAATCGGGATGGACTCGCCGGTTAACACTGCCTGGCTGATAAACAGATCTTTTGAAGTCAGCAGGCGCACATCCGCTGGAATCATATCGCCGGCAGAGACCCGGACAATATCGCCGGGCACCAGTTCGGTGATGGATATTTCCTCCGGCTGGCCGTTGCGGATGACGGTCGCGGTGGTGCGTACCATCGCCTTGAGCGCCTCGGCGGCCTGGCCGGAGCGAAATTCCTGCCAGAAACGCAATAATGCGCTGATAGTGATCATCGTTGTCAGTACGATGATGGTTTTGAAAGTGCGGTCTTCGGGGGCGGCAAGAAGTACGTCGGTAAAGAGCGAAATGAGGATCAGGACGAACAGCACACCGATGAACGGGTTAACGAACGACTGGGCTAATTGCATATACCAGGAATCGGGGCGTTCATGGGCGACCTCATTGGCTCCGTATTGCCCGCGCCTTGCCAGGACCTCGGCATCGCTCAGGCCATTTTCAGTGGTGTTAAGCGTCTCCAGCGTCTCAGGAATGCTCATTTTCGACGATTCCGCGAGTAGCTTGGAGACCACCGGTTCTTTTTTTGCGGTATTTTTAAGCGCAGCTTTTCCGTTCATGAGCAACCCTTCCCAGGCGCAGCCATGCAAGCAAGCTATCATGGAAAGAAATATTCTTTCACCATCTATTCCGGTGAAAGGGAAAAGGTACCCTCAAGCCGGAATAAATATTTCATCACTGAAGTGACTACTATAGCCGTCAGACACTGGAGTACCCATCAAAATTAAAGACAGGGATTGTCTACCCAGCCGAAAAACGCGTGTCAAGCCAAAAGGCGTTTAATTGGGCGCCGCATTATCCGTGCTGATTTTGAAAGAGACTTCGGTGCCTTTTTCGTTGTACTGGATGTTGCCCAGCAGTTTGCCTGCAATGCTGATGCCCCTGCCATTGGGCAGGTTAAGCTTAAGGCTTGATTCCGGCACCATATATTGCTGCCAGTTGAATCCGTTGCCGCCATCGGAGATCGTGACGCGCATTTCCGTCGGATCGTTCTGGATATGCACTTTCGCCGAGCGGTTCTGGTATTGTTCATTGGAAAGCCGCGCGGCAATTTCCTGCGCGTAGCTGTTACCCACCAGGCAGTCTTGCTTCTTCTGGTAGCCCATCTCCAGGCTGCCATGTTCAACCGCATTGAGCAGCAGTTCTACCATGCCGCGCGCGGTATGAGAGGGCGTCCTGCTGGCCTGGGATAAAATGGCGGCCAGGAAACGTGCCTCCGTGAATGTCTTGATAGTGAATTCAGCCCGACTCATCATTCGGATGATTCGTTTCTGTTCTGCGGCGTTGCGGGATACCAGTTCATCAAAAAGGCTGCACTCATTTTCGGCTGCCTTCAGGATCGCCATCAGCATTTCCGGCGTAAACGGCTTGGTGAGATAATAATATGCGCCGTTTTCCAGCCCTTCCTGCATCTGCTTCACCCCGACATCCCCCGTCTGCAGGATCACCGGGATATGCTTTAGCGCCTGGTTACGCTTCATGCAGTTCAGGAATTCAATGCCGTTTATTTTAGGCATCATCTTGTCGATGACGGCGATACTGATGCTTTTGGGATTTTCATTGAGGTAATCCAGCGCCTTGTCGCTATTCAAGAAAGGCTTCACGTCATATCCGGAATGGGTTGCCGCCTTTTCCAGTATCATGAGATTGGCTTCATCGTCATCCAGTGCGAGAATCGTGCGTTTAGTTTTGGTAGGACTGATCATAGGAAACTCCCTGTGGTTGCGCCCCGGGCGCGCCGGGGACGCTTTGCAGTGCAAACGTCACCTTCGCTCCCAAGGCATTTGAATTATTTTCCGCCCATATGGTTCCCTCATGGGCGTTGATGATGTTCCGGCATATGGCAAGGCCGAGGCCCGTTCCGCCACTGCCTGTATTGGTGCGGCTGCTTTGCCGGAACGATTCGAATATCGCCTCTTTCTCCTCTTCGGGAATGCCGATACCCTCGTCTATGATGGATAATGTGGACATATTATTCAGAATTTGCGTCTTCAGCGTTATGGAGTGCCCGGGAGGCGTGAATTTAATGGCGTTGGAAAGCAAATTGGTGATCACCTGGATAATCTTATCCGGATCGCAATTGACCCCGACTTCCTGTTCATCATGCCGGATATGGAGCGTTATGTCTTTATCTTTCATCAGCGATGCCACCGGCTCATACGCGCGATTTGCTAATTCGCGCAAGTCGGCATACTGCATGGAAAATACCTGCGTTCCGTTTTCCATTTTGGCTAGGTCAAGCACCTCGTTTACCAGCTTGCCGAGCCTTTCGGAACCCTTGTTGATATATTCAAAATATTTTTTCAGCTCTTCGCGCTTGGCGGTGATGTACTCACTGACGCCGTAGGAGGAAAAACTCAGGATGGCATGCAGCGGCGTGCGGAATTCATGCGACATGTTGCGCAGGAATTCCGTTTTTGCTTCGTTTGCGGCTTCCGCTTTTTTCTTCGCCGCCAGCAATTCATGCGTGCGTATTTCTATCTTTTCTTCCAGCCTTTCGTTGGCGTCCGCCAGATCCTTGTCGCGCCTCAGTACTTCGCCAAGCATGTTATTAAACGCTTTCGCCAGAATACCGATTTCGTCGGAGTAGTGGGTTTTTGCCTTGAGTTCATAATTCCCACTGCCTGTGATGGACTGGATGGTAGTGGTCAACTCCATGATGGCGCCGGAGAGTGTCCTGCTGAAATATAACGCTACCAGGATGATGAACGCTAATGTGAAGGCTGTGACGATAGAGCTTACCTGCGTGATTCTCCTTACATAGCTCTCAATGTCGCTGGTATCGCTTACGACATAGATATGGCCGAGCAGCGCGTCGCTGTGGCGTATCTCGTCTTTTACCGTAATCAGGTCTTTCAGCGTGTCGGGCAACAGCGTAAATTTATTGAGGCAAAATGCCTGCTTTATGTTTGCCTCATATTCCCCGAACAACTCGCCTGCCTCATTATAGATGCATACCGCGCGTATGAAAGGGCTGGAGCGGTAAATCTCCAGGTTGGTCTGGATGTTGTCTTTGCTCTGGAATGCCAGCGCTGCGGAGTTTGTGTCTCCTGCAATATGTGCCAGCAACGCCACCGACTGCGCCTTGCTTTTATGCATATCATAGATGAGGTACACGGTAACCGCCGCCACCGCAATGGCTACGGCCATCACGCTGATCGCCATCATCATGACTGTCAGTTTGCGTCGGATAGACACGGTTTATACTCCCTGATATTCTGCTGAAAGAGGCAAAACATAGAAAAGATTATAGTCCGGAATGCTTAACTATTGGTTAATTATAGAATTTCTAAATATTTTTCGTACCTTTCCTTATCCATGTCATGCTGCGGCGAAGACCGCGGCATCTCATTGTAATAGCCTAAAATCCTGTGCTTGCGCACGGGATGAAGATAGCATATGAAAATTATAAACAGCGTCTTCAGAATCAGACAACGGTAACCCGTTATGCCAGCTTTTCGGCATACCAGGTTTCGCCGATTTCTATCTTCTCGCGCCCCTGCGCCTCGCGCCAGGCGTTGGAGTCGCGCAGGGAATAGATGCAGCCGCAATATTGCTGGGCGTAAAATTCCTCACGCTTGGCGATTTCATACATGCGTGCCGATCCGCCCGCTTTGCGCCAGTTATAGGTCCAGTAGGTCACGCCGTCATAGTGCGCAGCAGCACGCTCCCCGCAATCATTAATCTGATCCATGTTTTTCCAGCGCGAAATGCCGAGGGAGCTGGTAATCACCTTGAAACCATGTTCATGCGCGTAAAGCGCCGTGCGCTCAAAACGCATGTCAAAGCACGCGGTGCAGCGGATGCCACGCTCCGGTTCCCGCTCCATACCCTTGGCGCGCGCAAACCAGTCCTGTACGTCATAATCTGCGTCCACGAAGGCAATGCCCATTTTTTCCGCGAAACGGATGTTTTCCTCCTTGCGGATTTCATATTCTTTTTTCGGATGGATATTTGGATTGTAGAAAAAGATAGTCAGATCAATGTCATTGGCAAGCATCTGTTCCATCAACTCTCCGGCGCAGGGCGCACAGCAGCTATGCATCAACACACGCTTTTCGCCAACTGGCGGAACCAGATCCACGTGTTTTTTGATGCCTGAAGCTGTCAGCATTGTTTTACATCCCCTCCAGCTCGTCAATCATCTGGGCAATGACATTCAGTCCGCCCTGCCAGAAGGAAGGCTTACTCGCATCCAGGCCGAAGGGCTCCAGCAGTTCTTTATGGCGGTAGCGGCCGCCTGACTCCAGCATGGCGATGTATTTGCGCTCGAATTCCCGGCCTTTGCCTTTGGCCTGTTCTTTCTGGTATGCAGAATAGAGCGAGTTGACAAGGCAGTCGCCGAAGGCATAGGCATAGACATAAAACGGTGTATGGATGAAATGCGGGATATAAGCCCAGTAATGGCGGTATTCCGGCGTGAGTTCCACGGATGGTCCGAGTGCTTCCGACTGCACGTCCACCCACAGCTCCCCGATACGCTCAGCAGTCAGTTCGCCTTTCTTGCGTTCATCATGCAGGCGCACTTCGAATTGGCACATTGCTACCTGACGCACCACCGTCGCCAGCATATCCTCTACCTTGCCTGCAAGGATGGATTTGCGGCGTGCGGCGTTCTTTTCGCGCTGCAACATTTCCCTAAACGTTAACTGCTCGCCGAAAACCGAGGCGGTTTCCGCCAGCGTTAGCGGTGTATCGGCCAGCAATGCGCCCTGTTTGGCGGCCAGCACCTGATGCACGCCATGTCCCAGTTCATGGGCAAGGGTCATCACGTCACGCGGCTTGCCGAGGAAATTTACCAGCAAATAAGGGTGTACGGACGGCACGCAAGGATGAGCGAACGCGCCTGGCGCTTTGCCGGGGCGCACCTCTGCGTCTATCCAGCGCTTGTCGAAAAAGGTTTTGCCCAGCTTGCCGAGCGCCGGTGAGAACGCCGTATAAGAGGAGAGCACCAGCTCTTTTGCTTCGCCCCAGGAATAGGTGCGCTCCGGCACTTTCGGCAGGGGAGCGGCCCGATCCCAGTAAGCTAGCTGTTTTTTTCCTAGCCATTTGGCCTTTAGCTTGTAATAGCGATGGGTAAGGTTTTCGTAATTGCCACGCACCGACTTCATCAGCGCATCCACCACCTCGTCTTCCAGCTGGTTGGCGATATTGCGCGAGGAGATTGGGCGCTTGAAGCCGCGCCATTTGTCTTCAATATCCTTATCCTTTGCCAGCGTATTAGTGATAAGCGCAAAGGTCTTAATATTTTTCTCCAGCATCGCGCCAATGGACAATGCGGCAGCCTTACGTACGTTTTGTTTGCTATCGGACATCAGGTGCAGGGCTTCCTCCAGCGCAAGCTGCTTTTCACCGACCGTAAAACGCAAATCGCTCACGGTTTCATCATAATGGCGCGACCAGGCGGCACGTCCGGCGACCTGTTTCTCATGCAACAGCTTTTCCATATTGTCCGGTAGTTGATAGGGCTTAAGCGCGCGCAATTCGCGTAGCCAGGGCGCATAATGTTGGAACTCGGACGCGGCCAGCATGGTATCGACCTGTGCATCGTTTAGCTTATTGATGGATAAAGTGAAAAACAGCAGTTCCGAGCTTATATTGGTGAGGGTCTCCTGGATGTTCTGGTAGAAACGCGCAATTTCCGGCTTGCTCATATCCCCGGCATAGAGCAACTGGGCATAGCTTCCGAGCTTGCCCAGCAACTCGCTGATGGCTTCATACTCCTTTACCGCTTCGGTGAATTCCACGACGCCCAGCCCGTCTATTTTGCCGGCATAACGTTCGGCGAATTGCCTGACCTGCGTTTCGGCGCGTTTGATGTCCTGCGTCACTCCCTTGGAATCCGGTGCAGCGTAAAAATCCTTGAGATTCCAGGTGGGAAGCATTGCTTCCTCTTTTTCTTTCCGGTTGGTTTTTGCCATTTGTCTGCTCCGTAATTAATTGATAACGCTAAGAATGCCACTTAGAGCAGCATTATGCAATGGGGTTTGCAACAAAATTGCTTTACACGGCCTAACGATTTGCTAAACCTTCAGCCTGCTAGTGTACCGTCCCATGCAGTGCTTTACCTATGGCTTATGCCATAGTCTGTGGGCAGCATGGGACGAAAAGTACACTAGCCATTATTTATAATGAGTGTAGTGTTTACCCGCGCAGGCGATGGACTTTCAATCTTGTGGGGTAAGTGCTGCGCGGGACACTACACTAGGGGGGGATAGCTCAGCGGTTAGAGCAGGGCGCTCATAACGCCTTGGTCGGGGGTTCAAATCCCTCTCCCCCCACCATTCAAACACTTCACCTCACTTCACCACACTTCAAAAACACAAGCAATCCGGCCATATTTAGCAAGTTTTCCATTCATTGCTATTCGCCTCATATCGTTGACAGTCGGGGGTATATGGGGGTAGTTTTCTTTCCGCCCATCCAAGATGAACATCCCCACCCGGTTCAGAATAGCTTTCTGTGCTGGGGATTCTAAAAATGAGGAAAACAAGAGAACTGTAGCGGCCTCTCAAGAAAGGCCGCTACATATCCAGCAATCAAGAAATATTATTTCTTGTCAGTTTTGGCATCAGCAGGAGCTGTATTATTTTCTCCAGTTTTCTTATTGGTATCATTCGCTGGTGCGGAATTTTCTACTTTGGATTCGTCATTTTTTAGTGGAATTGGTGAACTAGTCATAAAAACTACCTTTTGTTGCACTCAAAGAATATTGAATGGAGAAGGAGTCTATACCCTATACGACTATATAGATATGATTATCTATATGAAATATTTAAATAAATTTAATTTATCTCTTATCTCATATAAAGCCGTCGGTTAGAATTTTTCCCCACGGAACGGATCAGGGTATATATGATATATCTTACGACAAACTGACAGGACGTAATGTTGTCAGGCACGCTTTTTAGGTTCGATCCTGTTAATATTTCCAGCAAAAGTTTTTCGCATACACTTATGCATTACCCAGGGCGAATTGATCTCAAAACTTTTTGCCCTGTATTCAATCGTGTCATATAACGAATCTTGTTTATCAGGAGTTATTTTCAGAACTTCTTTAATTTGAGAATACCCTATTGAATTTTCTTCTGTAATATAGGTAACGCCTTCAGCAATTTCTATTGGAATAACAGCCATATAACCTTTTTTCATTTTTGTTTGTTATAGATGCGGGT
>JABDGA010000037.1 GCA_013286285.1 Alphaproteobacteria bacterium
TCGGTGTCGCCAATAGGGCCGACAGGATGCAGTACACCTTCACCGCAACTGCTGAGCATTGCAAGTGATATCAGGATAAACCATTTATGTAGCAAGCCGATTACTCTAAGCATAACGGATTCGTTAGATCTACGAAATCAGATAAAGTTGCTATATGGAAACGGACTATCAGAGTTGCCCGATACCTGGGAGCAAGATGCTGAAAGGCGCAAAT
Source organism: Alphaproteobacteria bacterium (assembly GCA_013286285.1). Lineage (GTDB taxonomy): Bacteria > Pseudomonadota > Alphaproteobacteria > Rickettsiales > JABCZZ01 > JABCZZ01. Next base: position 215 of record JABDGA010000037.1, read on the forward strand.
TTTATGCCGTAGACCAGTCCCAGTATATTGATTTCAATGCCTTCCTTACGAGCGACAAGCACGCCTAGCAGGCCTTTCAAAGAAATCTGGTACCCGGTTCCGCTGGGCGCTTTGGCATACATATTCCAGCCCGGCAGAAAGTCCTTGCCGATGGCGTCTGACGGCAGCGCCAGCCCCAGTTCCGGAACTTGTCGCGCCACATATGCAGGGAAGGTATTGCTGTTGGGGCCCGGCCACAGCACATAAGGGACAGCATAGGGATAGGATTTTGCCGCTTCGTCAATCTTCGGGATAAGCTTTTCCGCTTCGCTGCCACGTATATCTAAAATGACCCTCGGCTTCTGGTTGTACCAGATGCGATCCGGAATGTCGTGTTCGATGCCAAGAGCGGGAAGCCCGCGAAAGGTACGCCATCCGACTACCTGATACACAGTATAATTTTTGGCATCTTTGGTTTTTGTGGATATCCAGCAATGGGTGGAGAGGGCGCCGCGCCAGTTGAATGCGCGAGCGGAATATACTTGAATAACGGCGTTTTTCTCCGTTTCGGGATTGGGAGCAAGATGTGCGCTGCTGCGATCTGCGGTACGGTAATCCGATCCCAAATCCGCGTGACCGCTAAAAATCATCCAGACCGGCCCAATGAGCGTAAGCAGAAGCAGGATAACAAAAAAGAGTTTCATAGAAAGGGCATATTAGAAGAAAAATAAAAGAGAAGTAGTCATAATGATTAACCATTTCCGTCATACCGCGACTGGATCGCGGTATCTCAGGCAGTATGGCACCTAGTGTAGTGTCTCGCGCAGCATTTTACCTCTCTTTATTACTCTAGAACCGGCCTGCGCGAGAAAACACTACACTTATTATATAATTGGCTAGTGTGCTTTTCGTTTCACGCCTCCAGTATCTTACGTATAGTAAAAATTTACGTGAAACGGCACACTAGTCTGAGATTGCGTGGTCAAAGCCACGCAATGACGGTGATTATAATATTTTGCCTCTTTATACATTGGTTGCTGTAACGGATGCAAACTTAGCCCATGGATGCACGCCGCTGATCACGGCTTTGCCCAGTAGATACCTCGCCATTCAGATATTGCAGCACGCCATAAAGATGGCGGTGCAGATCCCCCGGCTTGCGTCCGGTGATAAACTGCCCATCTTCTACCAGCGCTTCATCTACCCAAGTGCCCCCCGCCTCCTGAATTTCTTTGGCGACTTCCGGCCAGGCGGCAATCTGCTTGCCTTTTACCAACCCTGCAGAAATCAGCACCTGCGGACCATGGCAGATGGCTGCTATCGGCCTGCCGCTTTTGGCAAATTCCTGCACAAAGCTAATGACCGTCTTGTTTTTCCGGAGCTCTGTCGGAGCTTTTCCCCCGGGAATGTAAAGCAGCACATAGTCGTCAGGCTTTACGGCGGTAATAGCCTTGGTATGATTTAGTCCCAGCCCGTGTTTGGCAGCGAATTTTCCTCCCTCAGGCGTTACCACGTCTACGTTGTAACCTGCTTCCGTAAGGCGGTAGTAAGGATAGAAAAACTCGAGATCCTCCGTATCCTCTGCGGTGAGAATAATAATTTTCTGATTCTTTTTTAATCTGTCGGGTATGGGCACTACTTCGTAGTTATCATTCGCTTTACCATTATTTCCGGTAAGCTTATCGAGAACATTCATAAAATCCTCCTAAAATTAATACGGTGGTGAAAATACGCTGAAGCTATCTTTCTATGGCAGTGATCTGGATACACCATGACGATAACAGGATAAGAAGTATATATATGATTATAAGAAAAGGTGATCTTTCCGCATTTAGCATTTTTTAATACCGATACCTTGAAATACCTATAGTTCTTTTAATCGTAAAAAGACAAAATGTTTTTGTCGGTATTTTTTAATCTTGGAATAAAGGAGAATGATTATGAGCGTTAAAGGAAAACTGAAAGAAGCTACCGGTTATGTGGAAGAAGAAACCGGGGAAGCCTTGCATAATGATAAAATGGCGAAAAAAGGCCGTGATCTTCGTAATGAAGGGCGGGTTGAAGATGGGAAGTTCCCTAAAACCACCAAGCCCGGAACTACCAGCGAGAACGCATAACGTTTTTTGTAAGTACCTTTTCCTCTCCCCTCATCCCATCACGGGGTGAGGGATTTTTTACTTTCCAATTATTTTTTACTTTCCAAGTATTACTATCGCTTGGTTCATAAACAACGATTATTGTGCTTCCTGTGCTCACGTATTCTAACATACGCTCCGCATCGGTTTCTCATAATATATTGTTTTCGCTGGCGCGCTAGCGTAATTGGGGGACAGGCTCTGGTATTATTGCATGCACTGAGGCATATAAGAGATTACGTATCCTTCCTGTTTTTATTCCAGCTTTTTACGTTTCCCCACCATTTTTCCACCGTATCCGTCGCTTTTTTCATTACACCAGGATCGCGTTTTTCAAGGCTGTTATTAAGCGCATCTATTTGCTGCTGCATATTATCCAAGGTAGTGTCGCTTTCGGAAGGCAGCGTCTTTTTATAATCTTTCAATGCGGATTTGGCACTACGCAACGTATAACGTGCGCCATCATGATTCCCCTGGCGTAATAAGACACGTGTAAGATAGATATTATCTGCAAGTTTTGCGAATGGCTCTTCAGAGGTGGTGACTTCATTAAGTGATTCCTCGACAAAGTCCTTCAGCTCCCGGCTGGCTTTCTTATAGTCGTCATCGTTGATGTCTTTCTGAGCATTTTGCAAATGCGTTGCTGCCTTTTCCGGATCAATGGAAAGATTAAACATGACTATCTTGACATCGCTCACCGCCGTGCCTTTCGTGCTGGACCAGAACGGTCCCCGCTTATAGGTACGTACGGCATAGGTATCATCCGCGACGGGAATATAATAGCTGCTGCCATTGCCATAAAATACGCGCCCGAATACCGCGCCTGTCATTTCCATGTAATTTCTGATGTTACGCACGGTATCCAGTTCGTGGGATGCCATGTCTACATCATTGAGTGCATCTTCTTTATTCTTATTATCCAACGCCGCGCGCGCTTCCGATACTAAACCTAAAATTTTTCGCGCGGAATATTCAAAAGCGATGTTTTGTGAAGTGGAGGTGAGAGGAGTAATCTGCTGTACGTCATCTGCATTCACAGGTGCTGTCATGATGGTGCTGGCAAGAAGCGCGCACGCCAATGCATAAAAATGAGTTTTCATATGCCTCTCCTTGTTTGAAAATTACAGTCTGGCTATTAGCGCATATGCCATATCAGTTTCCAATAGAGGGCAGCCTCTTATGCATAAGAAAAAAGTAAATTAGAAGAGGGAGAACGGTTATTTTGCCAGGACTAGCTGGGGATCTTTTTGTGTTTCTTCAGATTTTTTATCTACATATCCTTTCGGAGCATTTTCAAGAAGCTTCTTAATCCTGTCGCTTGTTCTGTCATGGTCCAGATCACGCGTTTTAAGGTCGTCAGGTTTCGGCATTTCTCCCCAGTTTATTTTGTCCTCAGCAATCTCACCGGAGCGCCTTTCCAGAATTCTTAATGCATTTACCATGGCTTGTGTCCCGGCAACCTTAGCGCCTGCCGCATCTGCTCTGGATTCTGCCCACCGCTGGTACCAGTTCTGGACGAGTCCGAGGCCGATAATAATAGTTCCTATAAAATTAGTTACGGATAGTATGAAGTTACTGGTGCCCAGTATGGCTCTAAGGGGTTGTGGCTTCTGTTCTTTTGTTACAATGGAGCCATCAAGCAGCCTGTTTAGCGGCCATGACCTTTGCTTGGCTGTTGGAGGAGATGATTTATTAATTATTTTATACGTATCTAGATGCTTGTCGATAAAAGATTTAAGCGCTGCAAACATTCCTACAAAGAATACTATGTTTGCTAACTTAAACACCAGATCGCGGAATAGGTGTTTATGGTGGTCAAGCTCATGCCCCATCACCGCCTTAACTTCGTTATGCATCAGAAGTTTTCCCGTTTTCGGGTCTGGTTCCGGGAGCGACATATTCTCCAGTAGATCGGTAGAGAACATGATTTCACTGGTGTGGCCTTCGCTTGCCGCATTGGGAATGTAATTGGCGTAGATAAGCAGCTTGGGGACTTTTTTTATTCCCATTTCCAGGCAGGTCTCGTTTAGTATATCAAGAAGCTCTTTTTCCCGAGGTTCGGAAGGACGGGCCACCCAGATATGCATGCCTTTCAAATCGCTGTTCTTTACGGTCCGTGATACCTCGCCGGATTGTTCCTCAGCCGGAACGTTCCAGTGTTTGGCCACGCTGTCATAGGATGGCGGGGCCAACGAATGGAACATGGGATTGAACATATGCAGAAAGCGATTCCAGAGGTCAAATTTCATGCTGCATTACCAGATTACTGCTAACGGCAGAATATGTGAGGTACTTTTCAGTGACAATTTTTGTAAACCATGACACATCCCGCGCTTATCCGGAGGGGGAATATTCCATTCTGTCGAAGAGGTTTCTATAGAGGGAACTGCCATAATACACCGATAAATTATACTGTATTCTAACAGCAAACCCGCTATATAAGTGTGAAGATTTTGTGACAGAAAAGAGGGTTATGGCGGAAAAATGGGCGCTGGGATTAATGAGCGGCACGTCACTGGACGGCATAGATACCGCGCTTATCCGTACGGACGGCAATGAAATACTGGAAATCGGTCCGGGACTTACCCTGCCTTTTGAAGAGAAGCTGCAGGCACGCATCCGCGAGGCGGTCTATATGCGTGGGGACATTGCCGCCATCGAGCGCGATATTACCCTGGCACATGTGGAAGCAGTCAAAACGCTACTGAAGGCCGCCGGGATAAAACCACGCGAGGTGATGGTGGTAGGCTTTCACGGGCAGACCATAACTCACCGCCCGCATGAGGGCATCACCTGGCAGGTTGGCAACGGCGCATTGCTGGCCGAAAAAACCGGGATTGATGTGGTCTGTGATTTCCGCAGGCGCGACGTGGCGGCGGGCGGGCAAGGCGCACCGCTGGTGCCGCTGTTTCATGCCGCGCTGGTCAAGCATATGGATTTACCGGTGGCGGTGCTCAATGTCGGTGGCATTGCCAACGTGACCTGGGTTGGGCGATCGGAGGATACCGGCGACGATATACTGGCGCTGGATATTATTGCCTTTGATACTGGCACCGGAAATGTCCTGCTCAACGAATGGGCGTTGCATCATACGGGCATCGCGATGGACAGGGGGGGGAAGCTGGCGCTTGCCGGAAAGGTAAATGAGAAGGCGCTTGCACACTATCTTTCCGATGTGTTTTTTAGCCTAAATCCACCTAAATCGCTGGATCGCAATTATTTCACGCTTGACCCGCTGGGCGACCTTTCCAGGGAAGACGGCGCGGCGACACTGGTTGCCTTTGCCGCGGAATCCATCGCGATGGCGCAACATCATTTTCCGGTTCCTACCCGTAACTGGTATGTCACAGGCGGTGGGCGGCATAACCCTGCTTTCATGCGGGCGCTGGCGGAAAGGCTCAAAAACGTGAAGCCGGTAGAAACGTTGGGGTGGCACGGCGATTCCCTGGAAGCGCAGGCATTTGCCTATCTGGCGGTGCGCTCTGTCAAGAGACTGCCTATTACTCTGCCCACTACCACTGGAGCGGTAAGGGCCGTCACTGGCGGTGCTTTTTACGCAGCATAAAACAAATTCATTGCACCTTGTCTGTCTCCGTTACACGTAACACGCCACGCACAACGAATTTATGCATTTAAGCAACAGTACAATCCAACAAATAGTTAAGAATCTATTAACAGGCACAATTTGTGTTTACAATTTGTCAGTAAGACCAGATAATCTGCGAAAAATACAGACAGTGGTGCGTGTAATTTATGTTCTGGATCTTCTGGAGGCATCTCCTTATGGGAGAAAATGCGGGGGATATTTTTGCCAATAGCAGGGCGCGGCAAAAGCCCGTTTATTATAACCGCACGGTGTGTCTGGAGAATGACACAAAGACGGAAGTGCACCCGGCCAATGATCTGGCGGCCACTATCTCGGCATTCGGCAATGATGTATTCTGTATTGTGGATGAAACGTTCAGATGCCTGTATTTGTCGGGCAACTGGCAGATCATCAGCGGCATCCCGGTACATGAAAGCATAGGCTATCACCTAAGAGAACTGGTGTTTCCTGAGCATCTGCCTATGATCATGGGGTATCTCTCGCTCGCTGATAATAATGCCTCCCCTCTACGTTTCCAGATAAAACACGCGGATGATAACTGGCACTGGTGCGAGATGCAGTTCACCGAAACGGGGGAGGTGGAGGAGACCGGGGAGCCCTATTATAAGTGCCTGCTGCGTAATGTGAATGAGTTGGTACATGCCCAAAATAGTTTTGAGCGGGCGAAGCTGGAAGCGGATATCGCCAACCGATCGCGTTCGGAATTCCTGGCCAATATGAATCATGAGTTGCGCACGCCGCTCAATGCCATTATCGGGTTTGCGCAGATGATGGAGAACGGCGTATATGGCGATATCGGACACCCAAAATACAGCGATTATGTCGGCAATATACAGACAAGCGGCCTTACATTGCTTTCCAAGGTCAATGATCTGATTGAAATCGCCAATATCGATTCCGGGCGTATGGTGCTGGAGGAAGCCGGTTCCGACCTTATTGCCATCATCCGCAGCGCCGTAGAACTCCATGCCCATCGTGCACTTTCCGAACAAGTGACGCTGCGTAAGCACCTGCCGAATCAGCCACTGGCCGCTATCGTGGATCGCGTGCGCATATTGCAGGTCTTAACTAACGTGATTTCTAATGCTATAAAGTATAACAAGGCAGGCGGAACGGTCGATATTACGTGTGAAAAGCGTAAGGACGGCGGTATTGCCATTATAGTGGATGACAGCGGAAGCGGTATTTCTGCGTCGCATCTGAAGCGGATTTTGTCTGCTTTCTCCCAGGATAACAGCTTTTTTGCCCGCACGCGCGACTGTGTAGGTCTGGGGCTTGCGCTTTCCAAGGAAATTGTAAAGCTGCATCAGGGCAGGATAGAGATAGAGAGCGAACCTGGCGAAGGAACACGGGTGGAAATCCTTCTGCCGCCGGAACGGGCAGTGAAAGCGGGGAAAAAACTTGAAACTGCCAATACGTATCTCGTAGACTGACCTTTATGGCAGATATACGCAGTACTATTCTTGAGCATGCGCTCCCCTTGGTGCCATTCGATGGATGGAGCAATTATACGCTGCAGGAAGCGGCAAAGCGCGCCGGTCTCAGAGAGGTTGCGGTAAAGCAGGCGTTCCCGGGAGGCGTCCGGGAATGCGTTGCCTATTTTCTTGCTGAGGAAGACAAGGCGTTGGAAGCAGAGTTCCCTCCAGAGAGGCTCGCAGGCCTGCGTATCCCGGGACGTATTGAGACTTTGATATTGGCGCAGCTTGCGCGTTGGCGTCCCCGGCGCGAAGCTATCCGGCGTACGGTAAGCTTTAATGCGCTGCCCTGGAATGCTTCTCTGGCCTTGAAAACCTTATATGCCACGGTGGACCTGATGTGGCGGCTTGCCGGTGACACGGCAACGGACTTTAGCTTTTATACCCGGCGTATGACGCTGGCTGGGGTATATAGCAGCACGTTGCTTTTTTGGCTGAATGATATGTCTGAAGAGGGGCAGGAAACGGTGTTGTTCCTCAAGCGCCGTCTGGGTGATGTCGCCAGTTTTGGACGGTTCAAGAAGCAGATTTCCAAATGTTTCCAGTAATATATCTGCCATCGCCGAATTTCAGCGCGCGCGGCGATGCGGCGGTTTCAATGTTGGTGCTGCATTATACCGGCATGAAGTCCGCAGCGGATGCGCTTGCACGGCTATGCGATGTACAGGCGCAGGTGAGTGCGCATTACGTGATTGATGAGGACGGCAAAGTCTATCAACTGGTGGAAGAACAGCATTGTGCATGGCATGCAGGCGCAAGCTATTGGCGTGGCAATAAGAATGTCAATAATATTTCCATAGGGATTGAAATAGTCAATCCTGGCTATGAATTCGGCTACCGTCCTTTCCCTGCCGTCCAGATGCAGGCAGTGGCCGGCTTGTGCAGCGACATTATCGCACGGCATCAGATACAGCCGGTCAATGTGGTTGGGCATTCGGATGTCGCCCCCTTGCGTAAGGAAGATCCGGGTGAGCTTTTTGACTGGCAATGGCTGGCCGGGCAGGGGATTGGGGTGTGGCCAAGCGTGAGTGGCCAGTGGCAAGAAGGTACGAGGGCACGCGGAGGAGTTCTATACGACGACCCCGCAGGGGAGATTTCGCGGAGCGAAATCGGGGGCGACGCGCCCCCCATAAATAATAAATTTGTAACTTTAGGCTACGAAATACCGGATCGGGAAGATGGATTAAACAAAGTAATCACCGCGTTCCAGCGCCACTTTCGCCCGTCTGCCGTCAATGGCGTATGGGATGCGGAGTGCGACGAGCGGCTTGCAGCACTGCTTGCGATGATATAGAAGGGCTCTGCCAGACGGTCGGATGGCTGCTTGCATGCAAATGCGGGAGGAAAGTCCGGGCTTCACGGAAAACAGCGGCGGGTAACGCCCGCCTGGGGCGACCCAAGGGACAGTGCCACAGAAAATATACCGCTTGCTGCATGTCGGCGAGTAAGGGTGAAATGGTGCGGTAAGAGCGCACCGCGTTTCCGGTAACGGAAACGGCAGGGAAAACCCCGCTGGAAGCAAGACCAAATAGGGGCTGCGCGTCAGTGTATGCTGACAGGTGTTTCCGCGCTGAGCAGTCCGGGTAGGTTGCTTGAGGTAATTGGCGACAATTATCCCAGATGAATGGCCATCTCCGCCCAGCAATGGGTGAAAGACAAAACCCGGCTTACAGACCGTCTGGCAAATGTATGTTACGTTCTGGTTGGATACGTGGTTTCGGCAAAAGCCTGCCTTAGTTTTTCCAGCAACGGGCGCGAGTCGCCATACGCTTCATGCCCGTTGCCCCAGACCGGATTCGGCCAGGCGTTATCCTTCGCAAAGCGTGCGATAACATGGATATGCAATTGCGGCACCTGGTTGCCCAGTGCAGCAACGTTTATCTTATCCGGTGAAAACAGCTTTTTAACGATGAGGGATAGAGATGAAATCTCATCCATGAGCAGATGGCGTTTCGTTTCCGGTAGATCAATGATTTCTCTGGCTTCTTCCACCCGCGGCACCAATATTAGCCAGGGAAAGAGGCGGTTATTCATAAGCAACACACGGCAAAGCGCCAAATCGGTGATGAAGAACGTATCGCTTTTCAGTTGCGGGTGCAGCGTAAACATCCGTACCTAAGTAAGATCAGAATATAACGTTACTATGCGTTTTACTTCCTTTTCCACAATTTTCTGGACTATGAGTGGCAGATTCCTGTCCAGCCATTCCTTGAGCATCGGGCGCAGCGCCTCCAGCACCAGAGCCTCCACCGTGTTGCCATTGCGGAATTCAGCCGAGGGAAGGTTGGGTAGGGAGTAATCCTTGACGGCGTTATTAGCGATTTTACGGAATGCCGTTGCAGCCGCGCTGACTGTATCTTCGGACATTAAGCCCTCTTCCAGCGTCTCAAGGGGCTTTTTAGCGGGAGCTGCAGGTATTTCAGGCGCAGGTGCAGAATCCTTAACGGGATTTTCCGGCGGCGGCGCAGCGGCAGGAGCCTCTTTCATGGATTCGTTCTCCTTGACAACATTGGTGAGATCAAACACGTCATCTGTCTGGGCGGGCGGTTCTGTACCGGTATTATCATCCATGATGCGCTTGATGGATTGAAGGATTTCTTCCATCGACTCCGATTTTTCAGTATTTGGTGCCGTTTCCGCCATAACCACCCTTGTCCGGTTCGCTTATTTATGATCCACAGCATAATAAGCTGCAAAAATTAAAAACCAATAGATTTGTATTATAGCATACTATAGCGTGCATAGTAGCGGTTATTTACCCGGGAGTAAAACTGCATTTGTAGGCTTGCCACAGTAATATTTCTTTATTAAGGAAAAAATATCGGGTAAGGAATCCCGAAATTTCATGCGTAAGGAATATAGCTATGACTGTCATTTCGGGATTTATTGATAAGAATTATCGCCATTTTAACGCTGCGGCCCTGCGTGAAGCGGCGGCTGCCTACCGTAAGCATATCGCGGAGGGCGGTATCATGTTCATGACGCTTGCCGGTGCCATGAGCACCGCCGAGCTTGGCATTTCGCTGGCGGAAATGATTCGCAAAGGCAAGGTTGCCGCCATCTCCTGTACGGGGGCGAATCTGGAGGAGGACTTGTTTAATGCGGTGGCGCATAATTACTACAAGCGTATTCCGAACTACCGCGACCTTACCCCGCAGGATGAAAAAGATCTTGCCGACAATAATATGAACCGGGTCACGGATACGACAATTCCAGAAGAAGAAGCGATGCGCCTCGTAGGCGGGTTCGTGATTGCCGAATGGGAAAAGGCGCAAAAGGCTAAGACTTCTTATTTTCCACATGAATATTTGTATAAAGTGATACTCAATCCCGAATTCCAAAAGCTGTTCCAAATACCTAAAGAACATAGCTGGATGCTGGCGGCGGCGGAAAAGAACATTCCCATCTATGTGCCGGGCTGGGAAGACTCGACGCTCGGCAATTTCTTCGTCGCACACCGGATGAAAACCGGGCTGGAATATAGCGTGATGAAGCCGGGGCTTGCGTATATGGAGCATATTGCCGGCTGGTACAGCGAACACTACCGCAAGCATAAAATAGGCTTTTTCCAGATTGGCGGCGGTATCGCCGGGGATTTTCCTATCTGCGTGCTGCCGATGCTCAACAAGGATTTGGAAAAAGACGTGGATACCTGGTCGTATTTCTGCCAGATCACTGACGCACAGGAAAGCTACGGCGGATATTCGGGGGCATTGCCCAATGAGAAGATCACGTGGTGGAAGCTGGGGATCGAAACGCCGAAATTTGTCATTCATAGCGATGCCAGTATCGTTGCTCCGCTTATTTTTGCGTACGTCCTTGGGCACTGATTCAGTTGGAGATGTGCTGGCCGGAGCCGCTTCGGTATTGAAGGCTGCCGGTATCGAAACCCCGCAACTGGATGCGGCGCTTCTGCTTGCGCATACGCTGGGAATGCCACGCGAGCGGTTGCTGTTGGAACAAGGTAGAGTGCTGAATAGTAATGAACTATCTGGGTTCGAGCATCTTGTTTTGCGACGCAGCAAGCACGAGCCGGTAGCATATATAATTGAAAAAAAAGAATTCTGGAGCCTTGATTTTATCGTCACATATGATACATTGATACCTAGACCCGATAGTGAAATTCTGGTGGAAGCTGCGCTCAAACGGGCAAAAAATATAGCGCATACGCTGGCCAGGCCTCTCACTTTACTCGACATAGGTATACTGGATATTGGCGTGGGCACTGGATGTCTGCTTATCGCTCTTTTAAGAGAATTACCATCGGCGCAAGGGTTGGGTGTTGATGTTAGTGTGCCTGCATTGGATGTGGCAGGTAAAAATGCAAGGACTCATGGAGTTTTAGACCGCGTGCAGTTTATAAAAAGCAATTGGTGCGATAAGGTGGAGGGAAAGTTTGATATGATTATATCCAACCCTCCCTATATTCCCCGGAATGATTATACGCATCTTATGAAGGATATTACCGACTATGAACCGTACACCGCCTTGGTATCAGGTGAAGACGGCCTTGATTCTTACCGGGCGATTTCACGTCAGGTCGGCAGCCGGTTAAAGTCAGGCGGGTATGTTCTGTTTGAAATAGGGCAGGGGCAGGCGGAGGCGGTGGCGGAATTGCTCCACGAAAATAATCTGGCGGTAGAAGAAATTAAAAAGGATCTGGCCGGTGTGCAGCGATGCGTCATCGCCCGGAAAATGAATTAGTGTCAACGAACTTTAGGATAAGATATGCATACGAATAAACGCAGGCCGAACACAATGGGCAATGGTGGCCAGCAGCGCCATAATAATAACCGTCCGCGCCGGTTCGGCAGTAACGGTGGCTCCCGGCAGCATGGGGGAGATGATTCGGCCAATATCGCCCGTACCCGCCGCAATGCAACGCAGTCGCGTGAGAAGTACCAGAACATGGCGCGGGATGCTATGTCCATCGGAGACCGGGTTCTGGCGGAAAATTATTTGCAGCACGCCGATCACTATTACCGTATCCTGCTTTCCCTGCCGGCGGAAGAAGTGCGCCAGCCTTATCACCAGCGTACGGAACATGCTCCACAGTCGGAAGGTGAGCCGCAGTTCCAGGGGGGCGATGCTGCGCCGCAGCCTGCTCACATGGAGACCCCGTCGTCCACGCATCCGCCGCACGTTGCGGAGTCGCTCTCCCCTGAAATTTTACCCGAATAGCAGTTTACTATTGAGGCACGGGCATTGACGCGTTATCAATGCAGCTAGGACTGTGCCCGTAGCTCAGCTGGATAGAGCAACAGCCTTCTAAGCTGTAGGTCGTGGGTTCGAATCCCGCCGGGCACGCCAAATTTTTCAATGGGTTAGCATGCCGACGCAAGCCACAACCTTAGTATCATGTGCTAAATTTGTGCTTTGTAGCATATTATCCACAATAGCGGCATGAGTTCCGAATTTCTCAGGAGCAAGGTGGGCATAGCGTCTGACCATTTCGATAGACTCCCATGCTCCCATTTCCTGAATCACATTCAGAGATACGCCATTTTGGGCTAACCAGCTTGCCCAAGTATGGCGCAAATCATGCCAGCGGAAGTTTTCTATTCCTGCCTCACGCAATGCATTATACCATGCTTTTGTTGTTAGCTGACCAATGGGATTGCCCCTATAGGTAAAAACCCTAGTCTGGTGCTTGCCCTGTTGTCTCAGTAACACGTCAATGGCAGTCGTATTGAGCGTAACGTGAATATCCTTTCCAGCCTTGGCTTGGTCTGCGTGAATCCATGCCGTTTTACGCGGTATGTCCACTTGCGACCATTCCAATCCCAGCACATTAGCTCGGCGTAATCCTGTGGCTAATGCAAACCGCATCATATCTGCCAAATGCTTCGGCAGTTTATCGAGCAGTAGTTGCACCTGTTCAGGTGTTAACCAACGGACACGCCTTTTAGGCTCAGGATAAAGCCGGATATGTGGAACCTTATCCATCCACTCCCATTCTTTAAAAGCACGACGCAAAATCGCCCTAATGAGAGAAAGATAACGATTAACCGTACTCGAACTGGCTTCTTTGCGTTTTCTTTCAGCTACCTCGAAGATGACATCCTTCGTTAACTCGGTTAATAGCTTGCCTTTGAAGGACTGCTGAAGCCATCGAATCTTTGACACATAATTCACATGTGATTTTTGATGCGATGTCTCTTGCAGCCAACGATAGGCAGCATCGTCCCAAGTATAATCGGGCTTTGCCCCCAGCTGCTCAACGCGCCACGATTCGGCTTTTAGCTTGTCGTGGTATTCTTGAGCGGCTTTTTTGTCTTCCGTGCGAGCAGAGCATCTAACGAACTCGCCGCCCGGTGTGGTGAAGCGTATCCACCACGTGTTTCCACGTTTATAGAGTGACATATGGATTCTTCCTTATGCTGCACTCGCAACGCTTGCCAATCCAGCTTATACATGGAACGCAGGTATTCTGCAAGGTCTAGGTCTATAAAGACCCAGCGCCTGCCTGCCTTTGCCCCCGGAATCATTCCGGCCTTGGCTTTACGTCGCAGTTCATCAGGGTTAATATCCAGACTAGCCGTTAACTCCGCCTCAGATACGCACATGGCATTGTTCTGAGGGCTTGTGCAGTAAGAGAAGGCAATAGAACCGGCAGGCGTCCCGTCAACACAATTGCAGACCCATGTATCTGCACATGCGGGCAGAGCAATAAAAATGAGAAAAAGGGCTGGCAGGACGCGAGACAGCATACATGCTACCGGGATTTACTGATGGAAGCAGGCGCAAGCGGAATCAGCTTCAAATGCCTGCTTGTCTCCAAGTCGCCGTACTTGCCGACGCGGAAAGATTCCGTAGAAAGGGTGTATTCCCCTATTGCATAAGGCTTATTCCTATCCTGCAACTGAATCTTGAAGGGTAAGGGATACTGTCCGCCTGTATGCAGGTAGGCTTGCTGCAAATCCTTATCCATGGTTTTCTTCTCACCTGTTCTCTTATCCGGAAACGTGATGACGGAAGATTCCACAGCAACAGAGCAGATTTCGATTTTGATGTCTGACATAAAAACTCCTATGAAAAATGATTAATGTAAATTCATATCCACACTACCATTGTCTCATAGGGGAGAAAAAATAGAACTGCTGCAAGAGCAGTTGACACCATATTTTAAGTGACGAGATTTTCTTCTTTTAATTATGCTATGTCATTCAGAATGAGCGGCGACCAGCTTGATAAACCGGTGCGGTTGTAGCAATCCAAAGTCACGCAGATAGTCAAACGAAGGCTGTCCCCCAGCATAGCAGAGGGGGGCAAAGTAATTATTAGAATGAACAGATAAAATCCCTAAACGTTTACCCAGCTTTGTTCTCCAGAATCAATCCCTAATTACGCTAAAATAATCACCTGCTTTATTAGACTGCCTTAACACGCCGGTGAAATAGATTTAAGATTGAAACAATATATTTGCCAATACTGCCGCTTAGCATAATTGTGAATAACCACGTTACTAATACTGCCGTTGCGCTACCTAAAAATACCTCAATTGCCCTCTGGAATACCACTATCATACCAACACTTTTTGAATAATCAGTAAGAGAGGGAATAATGATTATAGCAGTTGTAATTGCAGTAATACGCCAGCAATACGGAGTGCGAATCAGATAGGTTGATGCACATATAGATGTCATTAACGCAACCGGCAGCAGTATCCAGTTGTTCTTGTTTATAAACAACAGGAATATTAGTCCTGTTAAACACCCAATTGCTGTATTGACTATACGGGACTTAAAGTTAAGGAAGGCTGTT